>NZ_JBFAJA010000098.1:0-49166 GCF_040654975.1 Dactylosporangium sp. NPDC050588
TCGGACTTCGCGCCCGCGATGAACTGGTGGCGGATCACGTCGATCCGGACCGAGGCGGGTGCGGAGATCGCGGTCGACTACAGCGACCCGGACTGTGTGAACCCGGGCCGGCTGCCGAACGTGAACGCGTTGGACAGCAACACGTTGCGGTGTTACCCGGTGAAGTGGGTGCCGCAGGGATACACACAGCCCAGGACGGACTACTTCCACACGTACGTGGTCGATTCGGTGCAGCAGATCGACCTGACGGCCGGTGGCAGCGCGACGAAGACGTTCTACGAGTACGAGAACCCGCAGAATCTCCCGTTGTGGCACTGGGACGGCGAGGACGGCCTGGTCCAGGCGAAGTACAAGTCGTGGGGGCAGTGGCGCGGCTACCCGTACGTGAAGACGAAGTTCGGTGAAGGCGCGAAGCAGCAGGTGATGAAGACCCTGTACTTCCGCGGCATGCACGGCGACAAGACGGCATCCGGCACCCGCACGGTCAACGTGGAGGGCCTCGAGGGTGGTCCGTTCCCGGACTACGAGCAGTTCGCCGGTTCGCCTCGCGAGCAGCTCGTCTACCTGGACGGCGCGGTCAACGCCGGCACGGTGACGACGCCGTGGCGGTCGACGAACGCCGCCGCGAGTCGGACGATCAACAACGTCGTCACCGAGTCCCGGTACGCGGGCACCGAGAAGACCGCGACCCGGGCGTCGATCAGCAACAACCAGTGGCGCCGGTTCGAGACGGTGACCGAGAACGATCAGCGGGGTGTGCCGCTGAAGGTGAAGGACCTCGGCAACCCCGCCGACACCACCGACGACAAGTGCACGCTGCAGGAGTACCTGCCGAACACCGACCCGAACGTGTGGCTGCTGCACTCGGTGAAGCGGGTGCGGTCCTGGGCCGGTGACTGCTCGGCGAGCGCGCCGTCCGCGGCGGATCAGGTCATCTCCGACATGCGGTTCACGTATGACGACCTGGCGTACGGCGCGACGCCGACGACGGGTCTGGTCACGAAGATCGAGCGGATGAGCGCCTGGAACGGCGGCAACGTCCAGTTCCAGACCGTCGGCACGTACAAGCACGACGTCCACGGCCGCACGACCGAGTCGACCGACATCGCCGGACGGCTGTCGAAGACCGACTACTCGCCGGCGACGGGTGGCCCGCTGGTCGGGATGACGACGAAGAACCCGAAGCTGTGGGAGACCACGGTCACCATCGACCCCGCTCACGGCGAGGTGCTCACCGAGTCCGACGTCAACAGCCGGATCACCTCCGCGCAGTACGACGCGCTGGGCCGCCGCACGAAGGTCTGGTACGCCGACCGGGCGCAGGCCAGCAACCTGAACACGCCCAGCGTCGAATACCGGTACACCATCAGCAAAACCTCGGTGAACGCCGTCGAGACCCGCGCCCAGGACGCCAACGGCAACTACCAGTCGCTGTTCGACCTGTATGACGGGCTGCTGCGCCCCCGGCAGAAGCAGACCCAGGCGGTCGGTGGGGGCAGGATCATCGCCGACACCAACTTCTACGACTCGTTCGGCCGGGTGTGGAAGACCAACCAGGCCTACGACACCACCGGCACGGCCGGCACGACGCTGCACCAGCCGGCGGATCTCGACGTGCCGTCACAGACCCGGGTCTCGTTCGACACGCTGGGCCGCACGACGGAGACCGCGCTGTACTCCGAGAACGTGCGCAAGTGGGGCACGCTCGTGAACTACTACGGCGACTACACGACGGTCACGCCGCCGCTGGGTGGGACCGCGGGTGCCACGTTCACCGACAACCGTGGACAGACGACGAAGCTGCGCCAGTACCACGGCGGCACCCCGACCGGCACGTACGACGAGCTCAGCTACGGGTACGGCAAGACCGGCCAGCTGGAGAAGGTCACCGACGCTTCCGGCAACGTGTGGTCCTACGAGTACGACGAGCTCGGCCGGCTGAAGAAGTCCGTGGATCCGGACAAGGGTGCGGTCGAGCTGACGTACAACGCCTGGGACGAGGTGGAGACCAGCAAGGACGCCGAGAACCGGATCCTGGCCTTCACCTACGACGATCTCGGCCGGCCGGAGACGACCCGCGACGGCAGCATCACCGGAGCCCTGCGGACGAAGACGGTCTACGACCTGCCCGCGAAGGGTCTGACGAAGTCGGTGTCCCGGTTCGTCGGCACCAATGAGTACAAGACCGAACTCATCACCGCGGACACGTTGTACCGGCCGACCCAGACCCGGGTGACCATCCCGACCTCAGAGGGCCTGCTGGGCACGTCGTACTCGGTGCGCATGACGTACAAGGTCGACGGCAGCCCGAACACGGTGGTGCTGCCGACGACGGGCAACCTCGCCGGTGAGACGCTGACGTACGAGTACGACTCGACGTACGGTCTGCCGAAGGCGCTGAGCACCAACTACGGCGACGCGACGTACTACGTCACCGACGCCACGTACACGGAGTTCGGCGAGTCGAGCTCGGTGATCCGGTCCACGGCCCTGACCGGTGCGCCGTTCGTGCA
This sequence comes from Dactylosporangium sp. NPDC050588, assembly GCF_040654975.1. Classification (NCBI taxonomy): domain Bacteria; kingdom Bacillati; phylum Actinomycetota; class Actinomycetes; order Micromonosporales; family Micromonosporaceae; genus Dactylosporangium; species Dactylosporangium sp. NPDC050588. The sequence goes on from NZ_JBFAJA010000098.1 coordinate 2,514, forward strand.
GAGCAAGACCGAGTACGACGACGTCACGCACCAGGTGAAGCGGCAGGCGGTCATCAAGTCGGTCGGCTCGGCGTACGTCGCGGACGCGGCGTACAAGTACGACCCCGCCGGCAACCTGATCAAGATCGACGACAACCCGCTCAACGGGCAGCGGGACACCCAGTGCTTCGAGTACGACCACGCCCGCCGGCTGAAGCAGGCGTGGACGCCGCAGAGCGGCGACTGCACCACCGCGCCGGCGTCCACGACGATGGGCGGTCCGGCACCGTACTGGCAGGAGTGGGACTTCGGTGCCGCCACAGACCCCAAGGGGCGGACGGGTTCCAGGCTGAAGGAGATCGACCACCTCACCCCGACCGGGCTGCAGACCACCGACTACACGTACCCGAACCAGGGCGTCGCCGGCACCCAGCCGCACCTGTTGAAGGGTTCCACGCTCAAGAACTCCACCGGGCAGGTCCTCAAGACCTCGACCTTCGACTACGACAAGACGGGCAACACCGTCTCCCGGCCGGGGCCGAACGGGCAGCAGGACCTGCAGTGGGACGCCGAGGGGCATCTCACCTCGGTGACCGACACGACCGGCACCACGTCATACGTCTACGACGGGACCGGCAACCGGCTGCTGGCCAAGGACAGCACCGGCGCCACCCTGTACCTGGGCGGCATGGAGATCCGGCTCACCGGCGCTTCCCTGTCGGCCACGCGCTACTACATGTTCAACGGTCAGGTCGTGGGGCAGCGGACCGGCAGCGGGATCGCCTGGCTCTGCGGCGATCAGCAGGGCACCGGCACCGTCGCGATCAGCGCCGACGCCGCGCAGACCGTGACCCGACGCCGCCAGACGCCGTACGGCGAAGCCCGTGGCGCCGCGGTGACGTGGCCGAACAAGAAGGGGTTCGTCGGCGGCGACACCGACCCGACCGGCCTGGTGCATCTCGGCGCCCGCGAGTACGACCCGAACACCGGCCGGTTCATCTCCGTCGACCCGATCGTCGACTTCAACGACCCGCAACAGCTGCACGGCTACTCGTACTCGAACAACAACCCGACCACGTGGTCCGACCCGAGCGGCCTGAAGTCCAACGCCGGCGACTTCCTCCGCGGCCTGCTCAAGGGCATGTGGAACGCCATCAACATCCTCGCCATGTACCGCGGCCTCAAGAAGATGTTCCAGGACCCCAAGGGCGCCTGGAAGGCCATGGAGGGCGACGCGAAGAAGTGGGAGGAGAAGACCGGCAACTGGCTCATGGGCTGGGCCTGCGCGCTGAGCGGGATCTGCGACCAGATCGCCTCGTGCATCGGCGGCGACGCCAGCGCCTACGAGTGCGGCGTGACCATCGGCGAGCTCGTGGTCGAGATGGCGATGTCCGCCCTGACCGGCGGCGCGGGCGGCTTGTCCGCCAAGGCTGCCGGCCTCGCCAAACGGTTGGCCGACAAGTTCCACGTCAAGATCCCCGGCATCGACACCGGACCCTCACACCACGACCATCACGACGGCAACGGTGGCAGCAACGGCTCGCCACCCGACAACGACTCCGGCGTTCCAGGGTCCGACAAGAACACCGACAAGCCCAAGCGTGACGGGGACGGCACCGACGACTCGAAGGACCCGGAGAAGCCGGGCAAGACCGACGATGACTCGGGTGACTCGTGCAAGCACAGCTTCGACCCGGACACCAAGGTGCTCATGGCGGGCGGCACCGTCAAGGCCATCAAGGACATCCAGATCGGCGACGAGGTCCTGGCGACCGACCCGGAGACCGGCGAAACCCGCGCCGAGGCCGTCGAGGTCACCCACGTCAACCTCGACAAGGAGTTCGCCACCCTCGATGTGGTGGACGGAGCGGGTGTCAAGGCCACCCTGGAGACGACCGCCAACCACCCGTTCTGGAACGAATCGCTCGACCAGTGGCAGCGCGCGGGCGACCTGGCATCGGGTGACCGGCTGGTCGCGCCGAACGGCTCCACGACCGTCGTCATCGGCTCCGTTGTGTGGACCGGCGCGAAGTACATGCACGACCTCACCGTCGCGCAGCTCCACACGTACTACGTGCTCGCCGGCAGCGAGCCGGTCCTCGTGCACAACTGCGGGGACGACGAGGATGAAGGCGCCGGCGACGGCGAGCCCGAGGAGTACCAGCCGCGGCACGCCTCGGACGAGGAGGCCGAACCGAACGACCACGTCGGCAAGCACCGCAAGTGGGAGATCGACAACGGCGTCCGGAGCCACCGCCCGCTCAACTGGTTCGACCGCTCGCTGGCCCACCGCAACGGCGTGAACACCGGCTACCAGGCGCAGAGCAACTTCACCGACCGGTTCGGCGCGTCGATCGGCCTGATCAAGGAGCCCTTCAGCGGGTACGTCCTGTGGGGCGGCCGGGGAGTCATGTTCGCGTATGGTTACGTGAAGGGCTATCGAGCGATCCGGCACCCGAAATAGCTGGGTAGGAGAGATGTCGTCCGTGGGACAGCATGTGTTCGTCGCTCAAGGCCTGTACCGGATCCTGGTCGGTGCCTGCCAGGTCGCGAAGAGCCGGCAGCAGGCAACGATCGGCGCTGACGACATCCAGGAAAGCATGCGGCGCAGGATCCCGAACTTCGTCCCGGGCAGGCTCGCCGGCGCCGGTCCCCTCGTGGACCGGCCCGGCGGCTGGGCCGGGTTCGAGGTCGCCGCCACCCTCCGGCAGGCGCGCTGGGAGGCGTTCAGGTCGCCGGGCCGCCGGCGCCCCGGCGACGCCATCGACTGGGGCGACGACGTGCCGGCGGCCATCCGCCGCGCGATCGACCTGGTCCCGCCCGCCCGGCCCGCCGTCGGCGCCGGCGACCTCGCCGCGGTGCTGTTCACCGGCTACTCCGCCCTGCCCGGCACCGGCGGTATCGCCTGGCCGAAGGACGACGACCGGCCGTTGCGTCCCTTGACCGACTACCTGCTGCACTGGCGGTATGTCACGGCCGACCCGCAGCCGCAGCAGAAACCCCCGGCCCGATGGGTGTCGGCCTACACGTCACTGACCGCCGGCGCCGACGTCATCCTGGCGAACCTGGAGCTCGAAGCGATCCGGCAGGCGGTGCGCCTCGGCCGCGACCGGGTGACGACCGCCGACCTGGTGCTCGCCGTCGCCGCCTTCGAGGACGAGCTGGCCGCCCGCCAGCTGCGACCCGTGCAGGCCCACCGCAGCCTCCTGACGGTCCGCGGCCTCACCTCGGCAGACGCCGCCCTGGCCGCGACCACCGCGGCCGACACCGACGACCCCGCCGTCGCCGGGCCGGCCCGGCGCAGAGCCTGGCGCACCAATCCGAACAACCCACCCTGGTCGACCGCCGCGGCCGCCGCGGCGGACCAGGCCCGCACCACCGCCGCCGCGGCCGGCGTCCCGGCCGGCAGCGCCCAGCTGCTCAGCGCCGCCCTGACCGTCCCCGACAACGCCGCCTGGACCCTGCTGCGCGCCCTGCACACCGACCCGTCCGAGGTCCTGCGCGACGCCGCCTGACAGCGCCGGACAGGTCGCTGCGCGAACGCGCTCGTGTGTGGCGGAAAGGTGACAGTGGACCCGGCCGCTTGACACCGGGTGTGATCGATTCCTGCGGTGCCTGTGACCTCCGCATCAGTGCGAACAACGGCCCGGAGACGGTCACCCACATTCGGGGCGGAGGGCCTCACCGGTGTGACCCCGGCCACTTTTCGGTGGTCTTCTTGCCGACAATTCGCACCGGAACAGCGCTTCTACCCTCGTGGCACCCGACCGGCGAGACGTGCTCCGACCCGGGGACCGGGACGCCACGCGCCGCCGGCGGCCCGTGTGATCCGAGCAGAAGGAAGTGAGCATGTCTGAGCAGACGTCGAAGAAGACCGGCGGCGAGACGGACCGGCGCCCGCCGGTGCAGCCGGAGGCCCTGACCACCAGGACCAGCATCACCGCCGGGATCCGTATCGCCAACCACACCGAGGCGCTGGCCGTCCGCAGCGCCGTCAAGGCCGGCGGGATCCGGATCCTGAACCACAGCACCGCCCTGACCGTCCGCACGGGGCTGCCGGCCGGCGGCTTCCACACCCAGCACAGCGAGGCGATCGTGGTGCGCACGAGCGTCGCGGCCGGCGGTTTCCACTCGCAGCACAGCGAGGCGCTGACCGTCCGCAGCCAGGCGTAGGACCGAAGACCGCCGGCCGGGGCGGGCACCGTCCCGGCCGGCGCCGGGACGCCGGCCTGTAACAAGCCCCGTACCCCGCCGGACCCAGCACGGAGAAACACCGACCATGACGATCACGGACCCGCTCGACGAGGCGGTCGCACTGCACGACCGGGCGCTGTCCGCGATGGCCCTGCACCGGTTCCCGGAGACGGTGCTGCTGTGCCGGGCAGCGCTCGCCGCGTTCGAGGCGCACTGCGGTCCCGGGCATCCCGACGTCGCCAACGTACTGACGCTGCTGGCGACCGCCGAGGACGAGCTGGGCCGGCACACCGCCGCCGAGGAGCACCACCGCCGGGCCGTCGAGGTGATGGAGGCGCTGCCGCACGGCGACGGCGACCTGCTGCGGCTGCTCGTCGCGGCCCGGGTCGGGCTGGCCGGCACGCTGCGGCGCCAGGCGCGGTACGCCGAGGCCGAGCCGCTGCTGCTCGGTGCGCTGCACGCGGCGCAGGCGTCGCAGGCCTACGACGATGTCGCGCTCGCCTCCATCCACAACGAACTCGGCGTGCTCTACAAGTTCGCCGGGCGCCTCGCGGACGCCGAGCGGCACTACCAGGAGGTGGAGGCGGCCCTCACGGCCCGGCACGGTGCGGACCATCCGGCGCTCGCCGGCCTGTGCCACAACCTCGCCGGGCTGGAACACAGCCGGGGGCGGCCCGCGGAGGCCGAGTCGCACGCGCGCCGCTCGCTGCGGCTGCACCGTCGCGCGTACCCGGCGGATCACCCCGCCGTGGTCGCCGACGCCGCGCACCTCGGCGTGATCCTGCACGCCGCGGGCAAACCGGTCGAGGCCGAGCCGTTGCTGCGCGACGCGGTCGGCTACTTCACCGACCGATACGGCCCCGAGCACTACGACGTCGTCGTCAACCAGCACAACCTCGCGGCCGTCCTCGCCGCGCAGGGGCGGGTCGACGAGGCCGGCACGCTGTACCGGCAGGCCCTCACCGGCAAACGCGCGACGCTGGGCCCGGACCATCCGGAGCTCGCGTTCACGCTCAACAATCTCGCGGTCCTCGTCGCCGACGCGGGGGACCTGCGACACGCGGCCGAACTGGCCACCGAGGCGCTGCGGATCCTCACCGCGGCGGTCGACGCCGGGCATCCCGCCCGCTGCGCCGCCGAGACCAACCTCGCGTCGTTGCGACCTGCCGGGCAGGGCTGAGCATGCGAACGCGCAGGCTCCTGGCGCCCGAGGTGGTCCAGACCTCCACGATGGACTGCGGCCCGGCGACGCTGACCAGCCTGCTCGCCGGGTTCGGCATCCGGGCCGGCTATGCCCGCCTGCGCGACGCCTGCCAGACCGACGTCGACGGCACCTCGATCGACGCGCTGGAGGACGCGGCCGCGCAGCTCGGCCTGCAGGTCCAGCAGGTGATGCTACCGGCCGACCATCTCGAGCTCGACGCCGCGGGCGCGCTGCCGGCGATCGTCGTCAGCCGCAACCCCGACGGTCTCACGCACTTCGTGGTCGTCTGGCGGCGGCACGGCGGCCTGCTGCAGATCATGGACCCGGCGGTCGGCCGCCGCTGGGTGCCCGCCGCGGCGTTCCGGCGCGACGAGCTGTACCTGCACGAGTTCGGCGTCCCGGCCGACGCGTTCGAGCGCTGGATCCGATCGGCCGCGTTCGGCGACCCGTTGCGGGCGCTGCTGTCGCGCGTACGCGTGCCCGGGACCGTCCTGGACGACTATGCGGCCCGGGACGGCTGGCTGCCGCTCGCCGCGCTGGACGCGGCCACCCGCCAGGCCGCGGCCACCGGGCTGCGCGGTGAGGCGGCGGTGCGGGCGCTCGCCGACGATCCGGCGTCGATCGCCGACGAGCACTGGTTCGCCCGCCCGGAGCCAACGCCGGCTCCAGAGCTTGAGCCATCGCTCGAGCCATCGCCGGAGCTTGAGCCATCGCCGGAGCTTGAGCCATCGCCTGAGCCTGAGCCATCGCCTCAGCCATCGCCTCAGCCGGAGCCATCGCCTGAACCGGAGCCATCGCCGGAGCCATCGCCGGAGGTGGAGCCGGAGCTGGACGGGACGGGCACGGTCGTGGTCCGTGGCGCCGGCACGGTCACGATCCGTGGCGCGGTCCTTGTCGCCGTGCGCGGCCGGGCCGGCAACCCTCCGGACCCGGCCGCCCTGCCGCCGGACCTGCGTGCCGCGCTCGCCGGACCGGACCCCGCGCCGTCGCGCTTCCTGTGGGAGCGGCTGCGCGGCCTCGGTCGTCTCCGGCTCGCCGCGGTCGCCGCCGGTGCCGTCCTCGCGGCGGCCGGCGTCCTCGCCGAGGTGGTGCTCGTGCGCGCGCTGCTCTCCGCGGACCCGGGCCGGGTCGTGCCGGCGCTCGTCGCGCTCGCGGTGGCGCTGCTCGCGCTGGACGGCGTCGTGGCCGGTCAGGTCGCCGCCGCCGGCCGTCGCCTCGAACAGGGCCTGCGGACCGCGCTCGCCGGCCGCCTGCCGCGCCTGCCCGACCGGTACATCCGCAGCCGTCCCCTGTCCGACCTGGCCGAGCGGGCACACCGGCTGCACCGCCTGCGGGAGCTGCCGGCGCTCGTCGTCGACGCCGCCCGCACGGGCACCCTGCTGCTCCTGCTCCCCGTCGTCATCGGGCTCGTCGACCCGCGCAGCGCCCTGCCGGCCGCGTGCGCGGCGGTGCTCGGCACGCTCGCCGGCTGGCTGTTCCTGCCCGTGCAGGCGGAGCGCGACCTGCGGATGCGCAGCCACGTCGGGGCGATCGCCCGCTGTTACCTCGACGCGCTCACCGGCCTGACCGCGATCCGCGCGCACCGGGCCGAGGTGGTGGTCCAGGGCATGCACGAGCGGATGCTCGGCCCGTGGGCCGCGGCCGTCCGCGCCGTGCACCGCACCGCCGCCGCTGCCGACCTGGTCCAGGGCGCGATCGGGCTGGGCTGTGTCGCGTGGCTGCTGGCCGGGGCGAGCAGCCGGGTCACCGACCCCGCCGCGCTGCTGCTCCTGGTGTACTGGGCGGCGGCGATCCCGGCCCTGGGCCAGCAGCTGGCGGTGCTGGCCCGACGGTTTCCCGGACTGCGCAGCGTCACCCTGCGCCTCGTCGAGCCCTTCGCGACGCCGGCCATCACCGAGCCGTCGGCCATCACCGAGCCGTCGGCCATCACCGAGCCGTCGGCCATCACCGAGCCGTCGGCCATCACCGAGCCGTCGGCCACCATCGAGTCGCCGGCCACCATCGAGTCGCCGGCCACTGCGGGCCGTCCGCATCCCGGGGGTACACGGCTCCGGCTCCGCGATGTCGAGGTGGTCGCCGCCGGGCGGCCGATCCTGAGCGTGACGGACCTCGACGTGCCCGCGGGCGCGCAGATCGCCGTCGTCGGCCGGTCCGGCTCGGGCAAGTCAACGCTCGCCGGGCTGCTGCTCGGCTGGCACACCGCTGCGGCCGGGGTCGTGGAGGTCGACGGCGACGCGCTCGACGCGGCCGCGCTGCGCCGGGTGACCGCATGGGTCGAGCCGGGCGTGACGCTGTGGAACGCCTCCCTCGCCGACAACCTCCGCTACGGCGGCGACAAGGCGGCGCCGCTGTCCGGCGTGGTCATCGACGCCGACCTCGGGCCGGTCGTCGACGCACTAGACACAGGGCCCGACACAGGGCCCGACACGGGACGTGGTCCGGGGCTCGCTCCGGGGCCCGGCTCGGGACTGTTCAGAGTGCTCGGCGAGCGCGGCGGGCTGCTGTCCGGCGGAGAGGCGCAGCGGGTCCGGCTCGGTCGCGCCCGCAACCAGCCGGACCGGCGGCTGGTCCTGCTCGACGAGCCGTTCCGCGGCCTGAGCCGGGACCGGCGCCGGCAGCTGCTGGCCCGGGCCCGCGGCTGGTGGCCGGGCGCGACCCTGCTGTTCATCACCCATGACGTCGCCGACGCGCTGACCTTCCCGCGGGTCCTGGTGGTCGACGGTGGACGGATCGCCGAGGACGGCATCCCCTCGGCGCTCGCAGCCGATCCGGCATCGCGGTTCCGCGCGTTACTGGACGCGGAGAGCGCCGTCGACGCGCGGTTCGCGGACCCGTCGTGGCGGCGGGTGCGGGTCGCCGGCGGCACCGTCGCGGTGGAGGTGGACGCGTGATCCGGGTGCTCGCGGTCGCGTTCGCGGTCTGCCACGCCGCGCAGTACGGACTGTTCCTCGGCTCCTGGCTGGTGCTCGGCGGCGCCGCGCTGGACGGCGCCGTCACCGGCCGTAGCATCGCGCTCTGGGCCGCCGCGCTCGCCGGGAGCCTGCTCTGCCGGGCGGCGGCGGTCCGGCTGCAGGGCGAGCTGGCGACGGCGATCGGCCGCCGGCTGCGCGGGCGGCTGCTGCGAGGCGCACTGGCGCTCGACGAGTCCCACGTACGGCGTGAGGGCACCGGCCACCTCCTCGGCCGGGTCCTGGAGGCGGAGAGCCTGGAGGACCTGGCGGTCGGCGGCGCGCTGGCCGGGCTGGCCGGCGGGCTGGAGCTGCTGCTCGCCGGGGTGCTGTTCACCGCCGCGCTCGGGCCGGTCGCGGGTCTGCTGCTGGCCGCCTGGCTGGTGGTCGCCGCGGTGCTGCTGCGCCGGCACGAGCAGCGCCGCCGCCGGTGGAGCACGGTCCGGCTGGCGCTGGGCAACATGCTCGCCGAGCAGGTCGCCGGGCACCGGACGCGGGCCGTGCAGCAGCCCGACGACCCGCCGGGCGACGGCACCCACGACCTGTACGACGCACTGGCCCGCCGGATGGACCGCGGTTGGACGGCGCTCACCGCGCTGGTGCCGCGCGGCTGGGCGCTGACCGGCGTCGTGCTGCTCGCGGCGCGGGCCGCGCAGGGCGCGGACCGGGTGAGCGTGACCGCCGCGGCCGGCGGCGTGCTGTTCACCTTCGGCGCGCTGGGCCGGCTGGTGGGCGGACTGGCCGGGGTCGCCGACGCCAGGTGCGCCTGGGACGCGCTGCGCCCGCTGCTGCCTGGCGCGTCCAAAGAGGACGGTTTCCTGCACCCGCAGGTGGGCAGCAGCTCCACAAAGGACGGTCCACCGTGTCCAGACGGGACGGACGGTGTTCCGCTGCTGGAGGCGCAGGGCGTCGGCTACACCTACGCCGGGCACGGGCGGCCGGTCCTGCGACGGGTCACGCTGCGGGTCGACGCCGGCGACCGGATCCTGCTGGAGGGCGCGTCCGGCAGCGGCAAGTCGACCCTCGCCGGACTGCTCGGCGGGCAGCGCGCCCCGTCCAGCGGCGTCCTGCGCCTGCACGGCGCGACGCTGGCCGAGGTCGGTGCCGCCGGGTGGCGCGGCCGGGTGCTGACCGTCCCGCAGCCGGACCACAACCACCTGATGCTCGGACCGCTCGCGCTCAACCTGCTCATCGGGCGCGGCTGGCCGGCCACGCCCGGCGACCTCGCCGACGCCGAATCGGTCTGCCGCGCCCTCGGCCTCGGCGACCTGCTCGACCGGATGCCGTCCGGGCTCGCGCAGATCGTCGGCGAGACCGGCTGGCAGCTGTCTCACGGCGAGCGGTCGCTGGTGTTCCTGGCCCGGGCGCTCCTGCAGGAGCCGGAGGTGCTGGTGCTCGACGAGACGTTCGGCGCGCTCGACCCGCACACCTTGGAGCGGGCGCTCGCGGTCGCCCGGGAGCGCGCGAGGACGCTGCTGGTCATCCGCCAGTGAGCCGTGGTCAGCAGTTGAGGTCGAGGTCGAGGACGGCGACGTCGGTGGGGCCGACGAAGATGACGGTGCCCAGGAAGTCGTCGTCCTCGGAGTCGTCGGGGCGGCCGGTGATCGGCAGGTAGCCGGTGTACAGGACGTCCGGCGGGGCGCCTCGGCCGGCGGTGCGGGTCAGCAGGAGGTCGAGCAGGTCGCGGTACAGGTGCCGGGTGAGGTGGTCCTGGGGGACGTGCGGCCACTCCTCGATGCCGTCCCAGTCGTCGTCGAACAGGTCGCGCAACGAGCTGCGCACGATGGTGTACACGCCGAGGTCGAGCTCCTCGACGGTGACCGGGTGCAGGTGCGGCGGCTCGTCGGGTGGTTCCTCGCGGGTGCGGGTCCACCAGGAGGCGGCGTCGGCGACGGGGTCGGCGGTGTCGCGCGGGCCGATCCACACCCGGAACGTCACGGGGTTGTTGTTGTTCACCCACAGCTCGGCGCTCAGCAGCGTCAGCAGGCACGCGAGCCTGGTGCGCAGCGGACCGTCGGCGCCGTCGGCGGCGAGCACCGGCGGCGGCTCGGTCGTGGCCGCGGGGGACACGGTCAGGCGCAGCGTCCGGCCGTGCGACGGGTCGCGGTGCAGCAGGTGCAGGTCGTCGTCGCCGGTCGAGACGCGCAGCAGGTCGGTGTAGGGCCCGGTCAGCCGCCCGGCGAGGTACTCCAGCAGCACGGCGGCCCGGTGGTCGGTCGCGGGGATCCGGGCGGCCAGCAGCGCGGCGACGTCGGCGGCCACGTCGGCCTCGGGGCGGGCGGAGTCGAACGGGCGGCCGGGGGCCGGCTGGACCAGGCTGATCAGGACCTCGGCCGCCTCGGGCTCGGTGGGGAAGCCGCCGATGACCTGAAGCGACTCCGGCGCGGGCGGCTGCGGCCACTGCTCGGCGTCCCGGCTGGGCGCGGTGCCGGTGACGCACTCGCCGCGCCAGCCGGGCGTCGCCTCGCCGGTCCATGCGGCGAGCAGCCACACGGCGGCGATCGCCGACCACTGCGCCGACGTCGGCCACGGAGCGCCGTCCAGCGCCGGGGGCAGCGGTTGCCGGTGCCAGCTGTCCGTGTAGCTCCCCGTCTGCCTGCCAGCTTCGGTCACTCCGGCAGTCTAATGACCATCAGGATCGTCAACGTCGGGTTGACGCAAACTGGATCGTCAACTTATGGTTGACGCATGACGACACCTGAACCCGTGACCAGCCAGATCCGGCTCGACGACCTGATCGAAGCGATCAAGAAGACGCACCCCGAGGCCCTCGACCAGCTCAGCAGCGCGGTGCTGGCGGCCGACCACCTCGGCGACGTGGCGGACCACCTGATCGGGCACTTCGTGGACCAGGCCCGCCGCTCCGGTGCCTCCTGGACGGACATCGGCCGCAGCATGGGCGTCACCAAGCAGGCGGCGCAGAAGCGGTTCGTCGCCAAGGGCGAGGCGCCCGACCTCGACGCCAGCCAGGGCTTCAGCCGCTTCACCGACCGGGCCCGGAAGGTCGTCGTCGCGTCGCAGGAGGAGGCCCGTACGCGAGGCAACGACCACATCAGCGTCGGGCACCTGCTGCTCGGCCTGGTCGCCGACCCGACCGCGCTCGGCGCCCAGACGATCGTCGCCCAGGGCGTGTCGCTGGACGCCGTCCGGGAGACCGCCGCCGCGACCCTGCCGCCGGCCGCCGACGCCGTGCCCGCGCTCATCCCGTTCGACGCGCACGCCAAGAAGGGCCTGGAGCTGACCTTCCGGGAGGCGCTGCGGATGAACCACAACCACGTGGGCACCGAGCACATCCTGCTCGCGCTGCTCGAGCTCGAGGACGGCACCGGCGTCCTCGCCGGCCTGGGCATCGACAAGGCCGCGGCGGAAGCGTCCATCGCGGCCGCGTAGGACCGTCGGTCCAGCGCCGGCCGCACGGGACCGTCGGTCCAGCGCGGCCGCGCGGGACGGGTCAGGCCTCGATGAACTGGTAGTCGGCGGCGATCCGGCCGTCGGGGGAGAGGACGAGGATCTCCAGGCCGACGCCGGCGGGGGCGCCCCCGCCGGTGGGCACCATCTCCCAGTGGAACTTGACCACGTCGTGGAGGCGGTCGGCGTCGCCCCGGGCGCGGAAGACGTAGCCACCGGGCGCGACGAACTCCTCGTACGCGCGAGACACCCGCGACTCGAGCGCGTCATGGCCGCGGGCCTCCAGCGCGAGCCGGCCGAAGCCGAGACCGGCGGCCGCCTGGCGCATCTCCAGCGGCGGCTGCAGGACGTGCACGGCGTCGCCGGTCCAAAGGTCACGCACGGCGGCACGGCGGCGGGCCGGGTCGGGCTCGCCCCACACGGCGACGTAACGGTCGATGAGCTGCTGCAGATCGTGATCGGACATGCGCCGAACTGTGCTGCGTCCACCGCCGGCCGGCAATTCCCCGCAGGGAATCGTCAGGCGGCCGCCGAACCGGTAGACAGAAGGCATGATCGCCGAAGCGTTGCGGACGTTGCGGACCCGGCGGCGGGTCAGCCAGCTGGAGCTGGCGGCGCGGGCCGGGACCACCCAGCGGCACGTCAGCTTCATCGAGAGCGGCCGGTCGGCACCCGGACGCTCGATGATCATCCGGCTGGCGGAGTCCCTGGAGGTGCCGATCCGGGAGCGCAACGAGCTGCTGCTCGCCGCGGGGTTCGCGCCCGCATACCCGCACGGCGACCTCGACGGGCCCGAGCTCAGGACGGTCCGGGCGGCGCTCGAACGGGTGCTGCACGGGCACCTGCCCTACCCGGCGGTCGTCGTGGACCGGCACGGTGACCTCGTCGCCGCCAACGCCGGGTTCGACGCCATCACCCGCGGCGTCACCCCGTCGCTGCGGGCGGCGCCGGTGTCAGTACCGCGGATCCTCCTGCACCCGGAAGGGCTCGCGCCACGGATCGTGAACCTGGCCCAGTGGGCGTGGCACGTCATCGACCGGGTCCGGGCGGAGAGCGAACGCAACCCGAGCGACCGGCTCGCCCGCCTCGCCGGAGAGCTCGCCGGTTACGCGCCGCCGCGGCAGGTGCCGCAGGACCACCTCGGGTTCGCGGTGCCGCTACGGCTGCGCACGGCCGGTCACGAGCTGCGGCTCGTCACCACCCTCACCCACTTCGGCACCGCGACCGACGTGACCGTGGCGGAGCTGCGGCTGGAAGCGTTCCTGCCGGCCGACGACGCGACCGCCGCCGCACTCAACGACCTGGTGGACGCGATATAGGGCAGCCGTCAGGGGCGCCAGCCCGGCAGCCGCCGCGCGGACTGGGCCGGCCCGTGATCCTCGGGACCGGTCACCCCGGCCGCCGCTCTGGCCGGGAGGGCGCGGACGAACGCGATCGTCATGACGAAGACGACCAGGCTGATGCCCAGCATGCCGGCACCCCCGCCGAGCACGGTGGACATCTCGGGGCGCGGCCGGTCGGCCCGCTGCACGTTCGAGCATGGCTGCCGGCGCGAGTAGTGCACCTCGGTGGCATCGCCGACCTCGACCCACCGGTCGTCCGGAAACAGCCGGGTGGTCGTCTCGCAACGGGTGCCGTCGGGCAGCACGAAGACCGACGTGTACTGCCACTGCGGTTGATCGGTGTTCGACCATGCGGCGTCGTCGATCGCGGCGAACTCACTCGGGAGGGTCGGGTGCCGGTCGACCCGATGGACGGTCGCGATGGCCTCGCCGCCGTGGGTGTCCTCCCACGTCAGCCACAGGCCCAGCCCGACCAGGACGGACGCGAACGTGATCCAGACACCGAAGAACCAGAGCACACCGCGCAACGACCGTGGACCGCGATAGAACCGCATGCTGCCACCCCCCGCAGAGCGTCACTCCAGATACATAGATTAGTTGCGTCAGGCGAGTTGGTCGAGGTAGGTGAGCACGGCCATGACGCGGCGGTTGTCGTCGCCGGACGGGGGGAGGCCGAGCTTGCTGAAGATGTTGTTGATGTGCTTGCTGACGGCCTTCTCCGTCACGAACAGCCGGCCGGCGATCGCCGCGTTGGAGCGGCCCTCCGCCATCAGGGCGAGGACCTCGCGTTCGCGGGCGGTGAGCGTGTCGGCGATCCGGTCGGCGGGGCGGCGGGCCAGCAGCAGCGCGATCACCTCCGGGTCCATGACGGTGCCGCCCTCCGCGACACGGCGGACCCCGTCGATGAACTGGCCCACGTTGGAGACCCGGTCCTTGAGCAGGTAGCCGACGCCGCCGGCGCCCGAGGCGAGCAGCTCCCGCGCGTACAGCTGCTCGACGTGCTGGGAGAGCACGAGGATCGGCATCCCGGGGACCTCGGCGCGGGCCGCGATCGAGGCCTGCAGCCCCTCGTCGGTGAAGGTGGGCGGCAGCCGCACGTCGACGACCGCCACGTCGGGCCGGTGCTCCAGCAGCGCAGGCAGCAGCGACGGGCCGTTGTCGACGGCCGCGACGACCTCGAAGTCGAACGCCTGCAGGATGTGGATCAGGCCGTCCCGGAGGAGGGCGAGGTCCTCGGCGATGACAACGCGCACGGCAGCTCCATCGTCACGGTGGTGGGTCCGCCGGGCGGACTGGCCACGGACATGGTGCCATCAAACGCGGCGAGGCGTCGCTCGATCCCCCTCAGCCCGCTGCCGGCGGCAGGGTCGGCGCCGCCCCGGCCGTCGTCGCCGACCTCGATGAGGATGCGGTCTCGCCGGTACGACAGGCGGATCCGCGCGCCGGACGCGCCGCTGTGCTTCGCGATGTTCGTCAGGGCCTCGGCGATCGCGAAGTAGGCCGCCGACTCCACCGGCGGCGGCGGGCGGCCCGGCAGGTCGACGTCGGCGTCGACGGGCAGGGGCGCGCTGATCGCGAGCGCGCGGACGGCGCCGTCGAGCCCCCGCTCGGCGAGGACCGGCGGGTGGATGCCGCGGACCAGGTCGCGCAGCTCCGCCAGGGCCAGGCCGCTGTGCTCGCGGGCCTGCGCCATGAGCCGCATCGCCGCCTCCGGGTCACGGGCCATCAGCTCCTCGGCGAGGCCGAGCTTCATGCTGACCGCGACGAGCCGCGCCTGCGCGCCGTCGTGCAGGTCCCGCTCGATCCGCCGCAGCTCGGTCGCCTGCGCGTCGACGGTGTCGGTGCGGGTCTGGGTGAGCCGGTCGACCCGCTGGGCGAGCGCGGCGGCCCGCGTCGGCGCCAGGAACCACTGGGCGAACTGCGCATACCAGCGCAGCGTGTACGGGGTGAGCGTCAACCCGGCCGCCAGGATGCCGACCCCCTGCGGCCAGCTCGCCAGTGCCTTCGCGAGGTTGTCCATGGGCCAGAAGACGCCGTAGCCATACCAGTCCATCACGAAGTACAGCAGCACCGGCACGCCGAGCACGCCCTCGACGCCGCTGGCGATCAGGGCCGGCGGGGTGATCAGCAGCAGCCCCACCACCTGCACGGACAACACCAGCCACAGCAGGTCCCGCCAGGTCGCGGGGTCCGTCATCACCCAGCGGTACAGGCGCCACAGGCCGGCGTCGGCGGGGCGCTGCCGGTACGGACGCGGAATCACGACACCGGTCCACTCCGTCAGCAACCGGCGGTGCAGGTCGGTGACCGCGCGGACGCCGACCGCGGCGAGCGGCACGAGGAAGATGCCGACGCCGGCGACCGTGAGCACGACCGACACGACGAAGAGCACGAGCAGGGCGATGTTCGTGGACAGCGTGCCGATCGCCAGCAGGATGCTGCGCAATCCCGCCAGCAGTCCGCGTTTGACGCGATCGGATGCAGGCACGGTCCCATTCTCGCCCACGCGCCCGGCGGTGGCGGTGGTGCTATCACCACCACGGTTCGGGACGTGCCACTCCTGCCCGCGCGGCGCGCGGTGCGTTGGATCGAAGGCATCGCCACTCCAGGGAGGAACCCGCGATGTCCACGCTGTCCAGGCTGCCGTCCGGCCGCCGTACGAAACTGCTCATGCTGGCCCTCTGGGTCGTCATCGCGTCGGTGCTGGGCCCGCTCGCGCTGAAACTCACCGACGTGCAGGACAACGACTCGCTCGGCTCGCTGCCCGCGTCCGCGGAGGCCAGCCGTGCCGCCGCCCTCGCCGAGGCCGCGTTCCCCGAGCCGGACACGCTCGTCGCCGTCGCCGTGTACGTCCGCGAGTCCGGGCTCACCGACGCCGACCGGGCGAAGGTCGCCGGGGACCGGGCCGCGTTCGCCGCGCACGCCGCCGGTGGGACGGTGCCGGAGCCGGTGCCCGCCGCGGACGGCACGGCGCTGCTGCTGTCGTTCGCGCTCGCCGGCACCGACGAGGAGCAGACCGCCGCGGTCGCCCCGGTGAAGGAACGCCTCGCCGCGCAGCGCCCGGACGGGTTGCAGGTCGCGCTGACCGGATCCGCCGGCGCGGAGGACGACTTCGCCGACGCGTTCGAAGGGCTCGACATCACCCTCCTGCTCGCCACGGTCGGTGCGGTCGCGCTGCTGCTCCTGCTCACGTACCGCAGCCCGGTGCTGTGGCTGATCCCGCTGCTGACCGCGGCGGTCGCCAGCCAGGTCGCCGGCGGCGTCGTCTACCTGCTCGCCAAGCACGCCGGGCTCGCCGTCGACCTGCAGAGCCAGAACATCATGACGATCCTCGCCATCGGCGTCGGCGTCGACTACGCGCTGCTCATCATCGCCCGGTACCGCGAGGAGCTCCGCCGGCACGAGAACCGGCACGAGGCGATGGCGATCGCGCTGCGCCGGTCCTTCCCGGCGATCTGCGCGTCGGCGGCGACGGTCGCGATCGGCCTGCTGTGCCTGCTCGCCGCCGACCAGCCCGCCACACACGGCCTCGGACCGGTCGGTGCCGTCGCGGTCGTCGCGACCCTGTGCGCGATGACGACGCTGCTGCCGGCGGTGCTGGTGCTGTTCGGCCGGTGGGTGTTCTGGCCGTTCGTCCCGCGGTACACGCCGGGGATCGCGAACCAGGACGTCGCCGCCGACCATGGCGTCTGGGCGCGGATCGCCCGCGTCGTCGGCGCCCGCCCCCGCACGGTCTGGCTCGCGACCGCGGCGGTGCTGGCCGCGCTGACGTTCGGCGTCACGAACCTGAGCATCGGCCTGCCGGGTGCGGAGATCTTCACCAAGGAGGTCGGCTCGATCACCGGGCAGCGGCTCATCGAACGGCACTACCCCGGCGGCACCCTCGCACCCGCCGTCGTCCTCGCCACGGCCGCTTCCGAAGCGCCCGTGCTCGAGGCGGCCCGCGCCGTCGACGGCGTCGCGACCGTCGGCGCGCCGACGCGCTCCGCCGACGGACGCTGGGTGCGCATCGAGGCGACGTTCACCGCCGAACCGACCAGCGACGTTGCGTTGGCGTCCTTGGAGCGGCTGCGGGCCGCCGTGCGGGGCGTGCCCGACTCGGCGGCGATCGTCGGCGGCGACACCGCGTTCGAGGCCGACGGCGACGCCGTCACCAGCCGCGACAACCTCGTCGTCATCCCGCTCGTCCTCGCCGTCATCCTGCTGGTCCTGATGTTCCTGCTCCGCGCCGTCGTGGCACCGCTGGTGCTGCTGGCGAGCGTCGTGCTGTCCTACGCGGCGGCGCTCGGCGCGGCGGGCTTCATCCTCGACGCGATGGGCCACCCGCGGCTGTGGAGCGCGGTGCCGCTGCAGACGTTCCTGTTCATCGTCGCCCTCGGCGTCGACTACACGATCTTCCTGATGACCCGGGCCCGCGAGGAGACCGCCCAGCTCGGCCACCGTGAGGGCGTCCTGCACGCCCTGACGGTCACCGGCGGCGTCATCACCAGCGCCGGCGTGGTCCTCGCCGCCACGTTCGCGGCCCTGACCATCCTGCCGATGGTGCCCTCGGCCCAGATCGGCGTCATCGTCACCGCCGGCGTCCTCATCGACACGCTGCTGGTGCGCAGCCTGCTCGTGCCCGCCCTGACCCTCCACATCGGACGCTCCGCCTGGTGGCCAGGCCGCCTGTCCCGCACCGGCTCCCACTCTCCGGCCCACGCCGACCAGCCGGCCGTGCCGGTGCACTGACCGCTCCTCGCCCTTGTCCGCCCGGGCTGCCACGGGGCAGCCCGGGCACCTCCATGCCGCCGCATCGGAGAGACTGTCACCGTGTTGAGTGACCTCGACCTCATTGCGGCGGCTTTCGTCGGTACGCCGCTGGCCGGGCTGCCGGCCGGGCACGGCCCGTCGGGCACCGTCATCGTCGCCGACGTCGACCCTGACCGGCTGCACGAGGCGTGGCGGGCGGCCGAGGCGCTGGTGCCGGTCACCGGGCGCCGGCCGGTCCTGGTCACCGACGACTTCGACGATTCGATGCGCATGCTGCCCGAGAGCGAGCCGGGCCCGTCGGAGCCGGAGCTGCGCGCGTTCGCCGAGGCGGCCCGGTCGTCCGAGCCGTGGCTGGCGTACCGCCACTACGGCGAGGACGACGAGGTCCGCGAGGGTGAGCTCGAGTACTCCGCGCGGTGCGTCGCCGGCGCCGACCTGAGGCCTCTGGTGTCGGACGTGGCGCTGCCGGTGCCGCGGCCGGTGCTGGAGCGGGCGCTGTACGACGGGGTGCTCGCCGACGCCGACCTGCACGCCCGGGTGCTGGACAGCGTGCGGTTCGTGACGCAGACCGGCTACTGGTACACGCCCGACAGCGTCCTGCTGCCGACGAGCTCCCAGTCCACTGACATAGGAGCCTCGCGTAGGACCTGTGTCGACAGCGCCACCGCTGCGGCGCGCCGTCGCAGGCTCTCAGGCAGTACCTGTTCGAGCTTCATGCGCGCGGTCGCGGCTGTGGCGTCGTCGTCGGGTAGTCGGGGAGTCCATAAGTCCATGGTCCCCTGGGATACGGCCAGTGGCAGGCCGCATCTGTGTCTAGCGTGGAGGTATGAGAATCGCCGTCACAACACCTCAGGGAAACGTGGGCCGGCATCTGACGCGAATGCTCATTCGGGCCGGAGTCACGCCGGTGCTGCTCACCCGCCACCCAGAGAACATCCCCGCCGCCGTCGCCGAGCACGTCGACCTGGTGGCGACGGACTCGCGCGAGCCGAGCCAGGTCATCTCCGCCACCGCCGGTGCCGATGTCATCTACTGGGTCGACCCGCCCGCCGAATCCGCCGACCCGTTGGCTGACTATCGCCGCGCGACGGAGTCCGTCGTCGCCGCGGTCGAGGCGAATCGGATCGGACGGGTCGTGTTCCAGAGCAGCGTCGGCGCGGAGAAGCGGCAAGGCGCGGGTGAGATCGACGGCCTCTCGGAGACGGAGGTCGCCCTCGACAACTGCGACGCTGATGTCACGCACCTGCGGTGCGGCTACTTCTTCACCAACCTGCTGTTCGAGGCGGAATCGGTGAAGACCGGGCTGCTCCAGACCGTGCTGCCCCTCGACGCCCCGATGAGCTGGGTCGCCCCGCGGGACATCGCCGAGGTGGCCGCGCTCGCACTGCTGAGCGACCAGTGGAGCGGACGCCGCGTCCAAGCCGTCCACGGCCCCGAGGACCTGACCTGGACCCAGGTCGCGAAGATCCTCACGGAAGAGCTCGGTCGGGAGGTACGCGTCGAGCGGATCGCCGACAAGCAGATGCGCGAGCAGTACCTCCAGGCGGGCATGCCGCCCGCCATGGCGGACGCGGTGCTCGGAATGTCCACCGGCCTGCGAGACGACTTCGTGCCCGAGCAGGACCGTTCGGTGGTGACCACCACCCCGACCCAACTGCGGAGCTGGATCCGTGAGGAGCTCGTCCCCCTCCTCTGAAACCATCAGATGACCGCATCAATGGTGCGTTGCCGTCGATGCGGTACCGGTCGTGCAGGCTGATCGTGCGGCGCCCCTCGTACGGCGTACCGACCGCCGCCAGCACCCGCGACGCCGGCTCCTCGTCGGCGCCCCACAACCGGTCGACCGGCAGCGGCGGCCCGTCCGGCCGGCGGACCCGCTTCGGCGCCCTGCTGAGCAGCGCCGTCAACGCGCCGGCCGGGACCCGCAGCACCTCCTCGAGGACGCCGAGCGCCGCGATCGACTCGGCGCGCTCCGGGACCCGCAACTCGCGCGACCAGTAGCTCAGGCTCGCCGGACTGAGCGGGTGCCCGCGCAACGCCATCCGGTGCGCCAGCCGGTCGAGGGTCAGGCCACGGGCCACGATCGCGGCCCGCAGCGCCTCGGGGAACGATCCGCCGTCGGGTGGCATTCAGAAGATGTACCAGGTGCCGCCGCGCGCGGCCGGCCGCTAAATCAATCGACGCCCTCAGGCCGGTCGTGTGGTCCTGCCCTGGTGATCGACGGTCTGACGCATCGGCCGCTCCGTCCATGAAGTCGTTTCCTGCGCCGGTACGGCCTGCGAGCGGGCTGCTGCGGACGCGGAACTTCGCCCTGCTGTGGACCGGGCAGTCCACCAGCGCGGTCGGCTCCGCGATGACGACGGTGGCGCTCCCGCTGGTGGCCGTCACGACCCTGCAGGCCGGCCCGGCCATGGTCGCCCTGCTCACCGCCGCCACCTGGCTGCCCTGGCTGCTGATCGGTCTGCCGGTCGGTGTCTGGGTCGATCGGTGGCCGCGCCGGCGCACCCTGCTGATCGCCGACCTCGCCTCCGCGGCGGTGCTCGCGGCCGTCCCGATCGCGGCCTGGACCGATGTACTGACCATGCCCGTCCTGCTGGTGGCCGCGCTGCTCGCCGGGACCGCCGGCGTCTTCGCCAACGTGGCGTTCAACGCCTACCTGCCCCATCTCGTCGGCGCGGACGACCTCATGGAAGGCAACGCCAAGCTGCAGACCAGCGCGTCGGTCGCCCTCGTCGTCGGACCTGGCCTCGGCGGCCTGCTGGCCCAGGCGGCCGGCCCGGTCAGCGGCATCCTCATCGACGCCGGCACGTTCCTGGTGTCGGCGGCCTGCCTGCTCGGCCTGCGCCCCGCCCCGGAGCCGCGCCCCGCTGCGGGCGACCGCCCGGGCATGCTGCGCCAGATCGCCGACGGCATCCGCTTCATCATGCGGGGACGCCTCCTGCAGGCCATGCTGGTGGTCGCGGCGGTGACCAACTTCGCGATGCTGGGCATCACCGCGCTGCGCGTCGTCTTCCTGGTCCGCGCCGAAGGCACCCCACCCGGGACCGCGGGCCTCGTGATCGGCGTCGGCAGCCTCGGCGCCATCCTCGGCGCCGCCCTCGCCTCCCGCGCGTCCCGCCGCTTCGGCAGCGCCCGCACCTACCTGCTGGCGAACCTCGCCGCCGCCCCCTTCGTCCTGCTGCTGCCGCTCGGCGGCCACGGCTGGCGCCTGTCACTGTTCACGGCGGGCTCCTTCATCGCCCTCGCCGGAGCCACGATGTCGAACGTCATGACCATGACCTTCCGCGGCACCTTCGTCCCCGCACACCTGCTCGGCCGGGTCACCGCGGCCTCCCGCATCTTCGTCTTCGGCACCGTCCCGCTCGGCGCGGCGACCGCCGGCCTGCTGGCCTCGACGCTCGGCATCCGGCCCGCGATGTGGGCGCTCGCCGCCCTGTACGTCCTGGCCCCGCTGCCTCTGCTCACCACCGAGACCCGCACCCTGCGCGACTTCCCGACCCAGAACTGATCGGGAGTGCAGCCGCAGGTACGCGATCTGACCACCGACCCGGCGGCACGACAGCCTCGAGGTCGACGGACTCATGGGCGGACGAACACTGCCATCCGCGGAGCCGGCCTGAAGCCGTGCTTCTCGTAGAACAGTGCAGCGTCGCTGTCCCGAGCGGTCAGCAGGTACCAGTGACGGACGTCGGGCATGCGGCCCGCCAGGGCTCCGAGCAGCGCGCTGCCGTGTCCCTGCCGTTGGCGTGCCGGCCGTACACACAACTCCTGCAACAGGAAGTGGTCTTCGGCTCCCGACCGTTCCAGGTGCCCGATCGCAAACCCCAGCAGCTCGCCATCCACGGCTCGCAGACCGACACCGCACGCACGCGGAGTCGCGAGGAAGTCCCCGAGTCGCCGCGTGGCGTCCTCCACGCGCCAGGACTCGTTCCACGGCGGCGCGTTGAACGTGGCGACGTACAGCGAGGCACAGGAGTCGAGGTCCTGCTCTGTCAAGGCGCTGATGATCACCCGGAGAGGATGCCACGCTTCCTGGACCCGTTGAGGGTTTCGGACGCAGGCAGGCAGAGGACTGGTCGCAGAGCCTCTACCGGACGTTCAAGGTTACGATTCATGGACATGGCACCGAGCCCGCACACCGTGTCCGGAGACTTCGACCTGACGATGGACGAGCTGCGCGTCGTGGCGCGGTACGTGGTCAGGCACGCCGAGGAGGTCCTGCCGGTCTTCGAGCTGGCCGTTCCCGACGATCCTCGCCCCCGCGCGGCGATCGACGCGGCGTGGGTGTTCGTCAACGGCGCCAACAGGACGAAGTTGCAGCGCGTCACCTCACTCGACGCGCATCGAGCCGCCCGGTCCGCACCCTCCGAGGCCGCGCGACTGGCCGCGCGATCCGCCGGTGACGCCGCCTCGGCCGCATACCTGCACCCCATCGCCCAGGCCGGCCAGGTCGGCCACATCCTGCGAGCCTCCGCGAGCGCCGCCCGCATCGGGGAGGTGATGGCGGGCGGTGACCCCACGATCGGGGACGCCCTGCTGGAACGGTCACGGCAGCGCGCGACGCCGCCGCTCATCGACGTGCTCCGCCGCTACCCGCCGGCCCCGACCGGCAGCAACCGTGTCGCCCAGCTGATGAGCACACTGGACCGCGCCCTGCGAACCGGGCTACCGCCGGCCGGGCACCGACGATCTCCGAACCAGCACCGGCAGAACGGTAGCGGGTGACGGTCAGGGGCCGTAGGCGATGAAGCGGCCGGGGCCGACGATCAGGTCGATCGCCGTCAGAAGAACCCGACATCGGCACCCAGACCGAACTGGACCGCCTCCGGATCGGCTTCCAGCACCGGGTGCGGCGGTCCGCCGGCGCCGTGACTATCCTCGCCGAGGCGGCACGGAGCCGCCCAACGGGAGGAAACTGATGAGGTCTCGCAGGAATGTCCTGCTTGCTTTGGCGCTGTCCGGCGCACTCACCGTCACCGCGGCCTGCGGTGACAAGAACCAGAACGGCGACGTCGCTCCGGCGGCCAACGGATCGACCAGTGCCGCGGCGTCACCGACGGCCGACGCGCGCGCGGAGCTGACCAGCGCGTTCCGCAAACTGAGCGGCGTCACCGTGACGTACACGTCGACGACCGATTCAGGCGCGATGGCCAGCAGCAAGTTGACGGGCTCCAGCGACCCTGCCAAGAAGGCCAACAGCGGCACGATGACCATCACCGCGCAGGGGCAGCAGATCAATGGCGATGTCATCGTCGTCGGCACCGACCTGTACCTGAAGCTGAGCCTGCCGATTCCGGGCGTCGACCCGAAGAAGTGGATGTACATCGACGGCACTAAGACGTCGCTGAGCAAGCTGGGACTCGGCAGCCCGGACGACCCGGCCAACGTCAAGGGCCTCGCTGACACGATCGTGTCGGTCGAGCGCACCGGCTCGGGCACGTACAAGGGCACGCTCGACGCCACCAAGCGCAACATCCCGGCAGCCGCCGCCGCTCTGCTCCAGCAGATGGGCGACGCGGCGAAGTCGGTGCCGTTCGAGGCGACGGTCAGCGCCGAGGGCTACGTCACCTCGCTGACGGTGAAGATGCCCGGCGCCGGCCAGGTCCCGCCGTCGACGGTGACGTCGACGTTCACGGACTTCGGCAAGCCGGTCTCGATCAGCAAGCCCGCCGCCACGGACGTGCAACCCGCCCCGGCGGCGCTGCTCGCCCAGTTCGCCTGACCCACAAGGCAGGGGCCGCTACCGCGACCGGTCGGTGGCGGCCCTGCCTTCCTCGTCGGTGGGGATGGGGTCAGAGCACGTGGAGGTCGGTGACGTCGACCTGGATCTCGCCGTCGTGCTCGCGGACGAAGGTGCTGAGGGTCATGTCGCTCAGCCCCTCCTCGCGGGACCACAGGGACACGTCCGCCCTCCGCCCCAGTGTCCGGGACCGCGAAGGCTCGGCGCACGGCGGACACGGACCGTCCAGCGACCTGACCCTTGGCTGCGCCATCAGGTTCGTCGCCGACGACGAGTGGGCCGGCACGAAACGGACCCCGTGCACGGAGCCGCACGACATGGAGTTCGCCGGCGTGGCCGAGTCGACGGCGCCCGCGTTCCCGGAGACCGCGGCGGCCCGCGACGCGGCGTTCGGGGAGCAGTGCCGGGACTGGGCCCTCGCGTACACCGCGATGCCCGGCGACCTGATGCACAGCCGTGCCGTCACCGTCGGGTTCCTGCCGACCGGCGAACCGTCGACGTGGCCCGGCGGCGACCACTACGCCCGCTGCTGGGTGTTCCTGCCGCACCCGGTCACCGCCTCGATTCGCGGGGCCGGCGACCTGCCCGCCTGACCGCGCGTCGTTCGGGGCCGAAAGCATGGACAGCGCCTCCTAAGATCAGCGGATGTCTTGGCTGCGGTGGGTACGCCGTACCGTCGCTGTGGTTGTCAGCGTGTGTGCGCTGGTGGGTGCGGTCCGGCTGGTCGCGCCCGCCACCGGCGGCACGGGCGGCGAGCCGTCCGGGGTGCGGCGGCAGCTGGCGTTCCTGCGCGCCGCGCTGGACGACGGCGCCGGTGAGGACGCGCAGCAGCTGTACCCGGAGGGGTACTTCTTCCTCCACGTGCTGTACGGCCTGACCTGGGTCGAGCTCGGCATGCGCGGCCCCGCGGGCGAACGGGCGACGGCGCTGCGCGAGGCCAGGTGGGCGTGGCGGCACCTCGACGAGCCCGCCGGGAAGGCACCGTTCAGCGAGAGCCTCACCCCGCCGTACGGCGTCTTCTACCAGGGCTGGAGCAACTGGCTGCTCGGCGGCGTGCTGAGCCTGCAACCCGCCGGGCAGCGCGACCCGGGGGAGCAGGCGCGGTTCGCGGCGGCGGCCGAGGCGCTCGGCACCGCGTTCGACGGGTCGGCGTCGCCGTTTCTGCAGGCCTATCCGGGGCAGGCGTGGCCGGTGGACTCGACCGTCGCCATCGCGTCGCTACGGCTGCACGATGCGCTGTTGCCGCCACGGTACGGCGCGACCGTCACCCGCTGGATCGCCGGCGCCCGCGAGCGGCTCGACCCGCGGACCGGCCTGCTGCCGCACCGCGCCGACCCCGCCACTGGCGAGCCGCTCGAGGTGGCCCGCGCGACGTCGCAGAGCATCATCCACCGGTTCCTCGGCGACATCGACCCGGCGTTCGCCCGCGAGCAGTACCTGCGCTTCCGCGACCAGTACGTCGTGCGCCCGCTCGGCCTCGGCCCGGCCGTGCGCGAGTACCCGGCCGGTCTGGACGGCCCGGCGGACGTCGACTCGGGGCCGCTGCCGCTCGGCGTCAGTCTCTCCGCGACTGTGGTCACCATCGGCGCCGCCCAGGTGCAGCACGACGCCCCGCTCGCCGCGGCCCTGGCCAACTACGGCGAGCTGGCCGGGCTGCCGCTCGGCACGCCGTGGACCAAGCGCTACGCCC
The DNA here is from genome assembly GCF_040654975.1 of Dactylosporangium sp. NPDC050588. Lineage (NCBI taxonomy): Bacteria > Bacillati > Actinomycetota > Actinomycetes > Micromonosporales > Micromonosporaceae > Dactylosporangium > Dactylosporangium sp. NPDC050588. The sequence goes on from NZ_JBFAJA010000098.1 coordinate 27,772, forward strand.
TCGGCCTCGTCCCGGTCGGCGACGCGTTCCTCGCCTGGTCGAAGACCGCCCGGCCGTGGGTCGCCCAGACACCGTCCACGCCGCCGGAGACCATCCAGTGGTGGTGGCGGCTGCCCCTGCTCACCCTGCTCGCGGTCCTCGGCACCGCCCCGTGGATCCCGGCCCTGGTCCGCCTCCGCAAACGCCGCCGATCCCGACCAGCCGGTGGCGCCCGACCGTGGGGGCGCCCGACCGCGGTGGCGCCTGACCGTGGGGGCGCCTGACCGTGGGGGCGCCTGACCGCGGGGGCGCCTGACCGCGGTGGTGCCTGACCGCGGTGGTGCCTGACCGCGGTGGTGCCTGATCAGCTGGTGGTGATGACCGTGGTGGCGACGGAGACGGCGGTCATCGTGGCGATGAGGGCCTGGATGCGGGCGACTGCCTGCTGGACGGCGTCGGCGGCCCAGTTGTCCTTGCCGATCGCGTCGATGCGCGCCTTCAGCTCCTTCTTGTCCCGGCCGGGGAACAGCTTCCGCGCGAGGTCGACCGCCTGCACGAGCCCGAGCAGCGCCGCCGTCCGCGCGGGCACGGGACCGTCACCGTCGAGGGCGGCGGCGAGGTCCCGCCGGACCGTGGTCTCGGCGGCGGGCTCGGTGCCGGTCGCCGACGCGTACCGGGTGCGGGGAAACACCCACAGGACCCGGTCCTGCTCGCGGCGCAGCACCCCGGCCTCGACCTGCCGGTCGAGCAGCCGCCCGCGCAGCCCGTCGGCCAGCGGCTGGATCCAGGCGTCGGGCTTGCGCGGCTTCTTCTCCAGCACGACACGGTCCAGGGCCGCGTCCGCGACCGGGTCCCCGGTCGGCGTGGCGTCGGTGACCACGACCTGGTCGCCGGCGAGGTCGATCCGCCCGGCCAGCATCAGGTCGAGCAGCACCGCCCCGGCGAGCCCGTAGTCGAGCGCCGGGTCGCCGACCAGGTGGTTGCCCTCGTCGTCGAGAGCCAGCAGCAGGAAGTGATCCGCGAGACCGTCGTTCATGATCCCACCGTAAGCCGTCCGCGCATCCCGTGCAGCGCGCGGTGTCAGTACGCGGGAGGAGCTCCGTTCGCCCGCAGCCAGCGGCGACGGGTGGCCGCGGCGATGCCGTGGACCAGCCGGGCCAGGTCGGCCGCTCCCTCGGCGTCGTCGGCGCGGCGCACCGTCGTGAGGATCGGCGCGACCTCGTCGAGTTCGACGCCCTCGCGCAGCAGCACGAACTGGAGCACCAGCCCGGCGAGGCGGGCGTTGCCGTCGTCGTACGGGTGGAAGAAGGCGACGTCGAGGTAGACCCTGGCGGCCCGGGCCGTCACCGGTGTGTCCCGGTCGGCGGTCTCCGCCAGGCAGGCGGCGAACCGGTGCTCGGTGTCGGCGTGCAGCCCGTACCGTTCCCGGCCGTGCTTCGCGTGCGCCGGCGCCCGGCGGAACGCGGCGACCGGGACCCCACGGACGGCCCGGTTCCAGCGGGCCAGGAGGTCCGCGGTGAGGTCGGCGCCGACGGCGGCCTCGCGCCGCACGTCGTCGTATGCGGTCAGCAGCCGGCACTGCCGTCGCGGGTCGGACCCGGCGGCCCAGAGGGCGAAGCCGTCACGGATCGCCGGCACCGGCACCTCCGGGTGCGGGACGAGCTCCCGCCAGCCGATGGTCTCCCGCAACCGGAGCCACACCGTCAGGTGATCAGGTTCGGTCAACGGCCACCCGCTGGGCCAGGTCCTCGGCGACCGACAGCACGACCGCTCGCTTCGGCTCCACCCAGCTGCGGAACCGGCCGCCGACCGCGTGTTCGATCAGCTCACTCCGCCGGGCCGAGTCGATGCCGGCCGCTTCGAGGAACCACCACAGCACCGTCGTGCAGCAGCCGTACCAGCCGGACTCGTAGTGCGTGCGGTCACCGACGGCGGTCACTAGGTGAGCGACCGCACGCTCCCATCCGTCGAGGTCGTCGGCGGGAAGCGGCAGGAACCGGTCGAACCGCTCCGCCAGGTCGTCCAGCCACACGCGCCACTCGATCAGGGCCGCCGAGATCGCGGCAACGGTCGCTTCGGGTGTGGTGACCGAGTGCCGGACGCAGCACCAGGAGCCGACCGGGCCACCGTCGAGGTCACCCTCGCCGACCGACCAGCGCCAACCCACCGCCCACCGCCCGTACCGGGCGGCAAGCCCGGACGACAAGCTGTCCAGCCACAGGCCCCTGAGCCGCCTGTCGGCGCCCGGAAACCCGGACGCCGCGACAAGGTCGCCCACCACCGCCCGGACCGTGTCCGGATCGAAGGGCCGATCCTGGACGTCGGTGTCCGCCCAGTTCAGCTGCCACGGATAGGGCAGCGGGCCGTCCGGGAGCACGGTGTACCGGATGACCTGGATGTCGCCTCGAACGGCTCGCCAGGCCGGCGGCTCGCCGGTGCCGTCCGCCTCCGCCGGGACCGCCGCCGCGAAGCGGCCGCGGGCGTCGGTCGCGAGCTCGACCAGCAGCTCGTGCCAGGCCACCACGGCGTCGGCGAGGAGGGACAGCGTCTCCTCCGGGGTCGGGGCCGTCACCGCGGGACGCTCCGCCCGCCAGACCGGAACGGGTCCGCGACCCTGGAAGTCCTCCATCGCGACGGTGTACCACCAGCTCACCACCCAGTCGCCCAGGTGCTCGACCAGCGCCTGCGTCATCCGGTCGTACCAGAGGTCGACGAGCCGCCAGTCGGTGCCGGCCGGCGGGACGTCGGCGGCCGGCGGTAGCGCCCGCACCAGGTCCGCGACACCGGCCGGGTCGACCACGGGACGCGCGGCGGGATCGACGTCCCGCCACCTGAGTTGCCAGAACTGCGGGAGGGCTACTGGGTCAGTTGTCACGCTCGGCCTTCCGTACGGCAGCCGGCCAGCCTAACGGGTTCGCCCTCCTGCTCGCCGCCTCGTTACGCCGCGGCGCGTTCGGCGACGGGGCGGCGGCGCGGGTACGGGTCCGTCAGCGACCGTGGCCGCCACGCGCCGTCGGCCCGGTACAGGTCGGTGCCCGGCGGCACGATCTCGTCGATGCGGTCGAGGGCGGCGTCGTCGAGGGTCAGGCCGGCGCCCTTCAGCGAGGCGTCCAGCTGGGCCATCGTGCGCGGGCCGATGATGACGGACGTGACCGCGGGGTGCGCGACCGGGAACGCCTGCGCCAGCTCCGGCAGCGTGCAGCCGAGGTCCTCGGCGACGGCGACGAGCTGCTCGACCACGTCGAGCTTGCGGGCGTTCTCCGGCAGCGACGGGTCGAACCGGGCCGGGTTCAGGGCGGCGCGTCCGGCGGACAGGTCGATCGGGTCGCCCTTGCGGTAGCGGCCGGTCAGGAACCCGGACGCGAGGGGGCTCCAGGTGAGCACGCCCATCCCGTGCCGGGCGGCGACCGGCAGGACGTCCTTCTCGACGCCGCGGGCCAGCAGCGAGTACGGCGGCTGCTCGGTCCGGAACCGGTGCAGCGCCCGGCGTTCCGCGACGTGGTGCGCCTCGACGATCTCCTCGGCGGGGAACGTCGAGCAGCCGAACGCCCGGATCTTGCCCTGCCGCACGAGGTCGGTGAGCACCGACAGGGTCTCCTCGACGTCGGTGGTCGGGTCGGGCCGGTGCACCTGGTACAGGTCGATCCAGTCGGTCCGCAGCCGCCGCAGGCTGTCCTCGACCTCCCGCACGATCCAGCGCCGCGAGTTGCCGCCCCGGTTCGGCCCCTCACCCATCGGGAAGTGCACCTTCGTGGCGAGCACGACGTCGTCCCGCCGCCCCTGCAGCGCCTCGCCGACGATCTCCTCCGACTCGCCGGCGGAGTACATGTCGGCGGTGTCGACGAAGTTGATCCCGTGATCGAGCGCCGCGTGGATGATCCGCACGCAGTCGTCGTGGTCGGGGTTGCCGACGGCGCCGAACATCATGGTGCCGAGACACTGGACGCTGACCTGCATGCCGGTCCGGCCGAGAGTGCGGTATCGCATGCCGCGCACCCTAAGACCTGGAGTGGACTCCAGGTCAACCGCCAACCATCGACGTCGTTCAGGAGCGTCGCGAGATGATGTTGGGTGGCCGGGGTCGCCGGGGTGCGACATGATGACGCCGTGTCCGCATCCCGTCCACGGCGAGTGCCGCGTCCGCGCTGGCGGTGGCTGGCCACCGTCGCTGTCGTCACAGGGTCGATCACCGTCGGGTGGGGGCTGCAGCCGTTCGGTCGCGCGGTGGACACGATCGGCCTGGTCGCGGGGCTCGGGCAGCTCGTGTTCGCGGCGATCGCCTGGCGTCAGTCCGTCACGGCGACGGAGCCGGGCACGACCGACCATCAACGCCTGCTGGAGGCGGCCAGGTTCCTGCGCCGGCAGATCCTCCAGCAGTGGCACGACGAGGTCGGGGACCGCCGGCTGCGCCACCCGCGGCCGCTGCAGCTGCGCTGGGAGAACGCCGTGCCCGGCCGGCCGGCCTCGCTGACGATCACGCCCGGCAACCTCGTCGACGAGACGACCGGACGGGAGCCGGCCGCGGCGCTGGTGGACGCGTTCCGCCGGCTGCAGCACCGCCAGCTGGTCATCCTCGGCGAGCCGGGCGCCGGCAAGTCGACCGTGGCGATGCTGTTCGTGCTGGCCGCGGCCGACCGGGACGACGACCCGGTGTCCGTGCAGCGGCCCGTGCCGGTCCTGCTGAGCCTCGCCGCCTGGCGCGCCGACCAGGAGACGCTGCACGAGTGGATCGCGCGGCGGCTGGTCGAGGACTATCCGGAGCTCGCCGACGCCGCACGGTACGGCCCGGACGCCGCCGCGCGGCTGGTGGCCGAGCGGCTGGTGCTGCCGGTGCTGGACGGGCTGGACGAGATGCCCGCCGGGCTGCTGCCGGACGTGTTCGACGCGCTCAACGACGTCGCCGGGGTCGGCGGGCTGCAGACGGTGGTCACCTGCCGGCGGGCCGAGTTCAACGCCGCGCTCGCCGACGTCGCGCCGCTGCGCCTCGCCGCGCTGGCGGTCATCAGGCCCATCCGGGTCAGCGACTCGATCGCGTTCATCACCGGCGAGCAGGTCGACGCCGACCGCTGGCGTGAGGTGGTCGAGCGGATGCGGCAGGAGCCGGCGGGTGCGCTCGCCACCGCCCTGTCGACGCCGCTGATGACCGCGCTCGCCCGGGCCGTGTACGAGCGGCCGCACACCACGCCGGCGGAGCTGTGCGCGCTGCCCGACGTCCCTGCGATCCAGCAGCACCTGCTCGACCGGCTCCTGCCGACGGTCTACCCGGCCGGCCGCCTGCCGGTCGCCGAGCGGGCGCTGTCGTTCCTGGCGGCGCACCTGCAGGAGCGGCTCGCGACGCCGAACCTCGCCTGGTGGCACCTGGCGCGGGCGGTGCCGACCGGGGTGGTCGTCTGGTCCGTCGCGGCCGTGATCGCGGCGGTGGGTGCCGCCGCGACGGCGTACGTGCAGCCCTTCGGGTACGGCGCGGCACCGGACGCCCTGTTCGGCGCCGGGATCGGGCTCGCGGCCGGCACGGTGGCCGGGCTCAACGCGGCCCGCGGCATGACCGCCACCAACACGCCCGCGACCGGCCGGCGGCGCTGGACGGGGCTCGTCGGCGCGGCGGCCCGCGACGGGCTCGCCGGCGCCCTCGTCGTCTGCGCGGCGACCGGCTGGTACTTCGCCGGCCGCGCCACCTCCGGCGGGATCGGCCTGCTCTACCAGCTCATCCAGCTGCTCGTCTTCGGTACCGGCCTCGGCATGGCGCTCAGCGTGGTGCTGCAGGGCCTGGCGCTGGGCCGGGGCTCCACGCCGAACCGGGCGGCGCCCCGCCCCGGCCTGCTGGTGCCGCGGCTGGTCTCCGGGCTCGGCATGGGCCTGGCGTTCGGGCTGCCCGCCGGACTCACACTGGGCGTGGTCGCCGGGGTGTCCGAGCGCGACCTGCGCAGCGGCCTCATCGCCGGGCTGCTGACGGTGCTCGTCGTCGGCGCGACCGTCGGACTGCCGGTCGGCGTCGGGCGGTGGTTCGCCACGCCGGTCGAGGCCGACACCCCGCTCACCCCGCGCACGGTGCTGCGCGGCGACCTGATCAGCCTGACCGTGACCGCGTTGAGCTGCGCGGTGACCGCGGGCCTCGGCGACGCGCTGCTCACGATGGTCACGTCCGGCATGAGCAGCGGATCGCTGGTCCAGTTCGCCGGGAACTCGACCGACTCCCCGCTGGAGGCGGCGCCGTGGGCGGCGCTGGTCGCGTTCGGCGCGGTGCTGCTCGGCTCCGGCGCGCCGAGCGTGTCCTACATGATCGCGCACGGGTGGCTGGTGCTGTGGCGGCGGCTGCCGTGGCGGCTGTTCACGTTCCTCGAGGACGCGCACGAGCGGGCGATCCTGCGGCAGCTGGGTTCGGTGTACCAGTTCCGTCACGCCCGCCTGCTGGAGCGCCTCGCCGCCGGGCACCGCCCCGGCCGCTACGGGCGGCTGGTGGAGACGGGCGCGGAGGTCGGCGCGATCCTGCGCGGTGAGCGTCCGCCGCCGCGACGGGCCGCCCGTCTCGGCGTCACGGCCGTGGCGATGCTCGTGCTGCCGGCGCTGCTGGTGACGGTGTCGTTCCCGGTGGCCCGCGACCGCCTCGAGGCGGCGATCGCGGCGGAGAAGAGCGACGACGCGGCCGAGCTCATCGACAAGGCGGACACCCTGCAGGAGTCCGATCCGATGACGGCGATGCGGCTGCGCGCCGCCGCGGCGGCGCTGGACTCCGACAAGTCGTCGCTGGTGGATCTCGGGTCCGTCCTGGATCTGCTCGCGACGGGCGACGTGCTGACCTGGCGGCGGGCGGCGAACGAGATCGTCGAAGGCGACCAGTGGCTGATGTTCAATGACGACGGCGGCCATGGCACCGCCTGGGGACCTGCCGACACGTCGGCGGCCGGTCCGGTCCCGCTGGGTGACACCGGTCCGCTGCAGCACCTGTTCACCGACGGCGGCTGGGCGGTGTCGTTCAGGTCGCCCCGCCTGGTGTGGCAACTGTCGAATTCACGGCTGGAGTCCGCCCACATCGACGACGACGCCGAGCTCAGCATCGGCCCGGGCGGCCGGCTGCTGTGTCTGTACCCGGACGGGCGGCTGACCGCCTTCGACGCCCGCGCGTGGCCCGCGCGCGAGGTGCTTCTGGCGACCGACGTGACGGAGACGGCGAGCGACGCCACCCGGTGGGTGTACGCCGCCGGCCGGGACGGCACCCACGTCCGAGTCATCGACCTCGCGACCGAACCACCCCGGGTGGCGACGCTCGCCGACCCCGCCGCCAAGCTCGACACCAACGCCAGTGGCGAGGTCCTGGTGACCACGTCGGCGGCCGGCGCCGTCACGCTCTGGGATCCCGCCGACCCGGGTCGGCCGCGCTACGGGGGCGGTGCTGACACCGACGTCACTGTATCCGTCTCCGGACCACGGCTCGTCTTCGTCGACGACCGCCTGGTCGATGTGGGGACGGCGCCCGCCCGCTCGATCGAGTACGACGACGCCGTGACCGTGCCCGGTCACGACGACCGTGCCGTCGTCCTCAGCGGTGGTGTCGTCGCGGTCGTCGACTTCGCCGCGGACCCGCCGGCCTGGCGGACGGTGGCGACCGGCGTGGACACGGTCGACTTCGACAATGGCGATTCGGTGCTGCTCAAATCCGATTCCAGCGACACCACGCGGCTGCTGGACCTGACCCAGGATCCGCCGCGGGTCACCGCCACCGGCGAGATGCTGATGGACGGCGGCGTGTTCGCGGACGCCTCCGGGAACTGGTCGGTGTGGAACCGTCGCCTGCCACCGGTGTACGTCGGGCCCGGCGACCGGTACACCTCGGTCGATGTCGGCGACGAGGTCGCCGTGCTCGGGCAACGGGACGGCAGCCTCCGGATCGTGCGGCTCGCCACGGGGCAGCAGCGGGTCGTCCCGCTCGGCGGTCCCTTGTCGTCGGCGGTCTACCTCACCGACGACGAGCGATGGGCATCCGTGATCGTGGCGGGCAAGCTACAGGCGGTGAACACCTCGACCGGCGCACTCCAGCCGATGGGCAAGAGCGGCGACTACCGCCAGGTCCGCGTCTACCGGACGAACGGGCGGATCGGTGACTGGATCGCCGTCTGGAAGACCCCCGCCCAGCCAGGCACGACACCGACCCTGCGGCACGTCGCCGGCGACCCGGTGGTCGCCGCGTGCCGGCTCTTCCAGAAGCCGTTGTCGCCGCACGAGTGGAGGACGCTCGTGCCACGGCTGACCTACGTCGATCCGTGCCGAGGAGCCTGATCCCCATGGTGAGCCTTTCCGAGCAGTTCGCGCACATCGCCACCGGCGCGATGTACGACGACCTCACCGCCGAGCTGATCGGCGCCCGGCAGCGGGCAGTGCTGGCGACCAATGCCTACAACGCCGCGTACGGGCGACCGCAGGCCGAACGGGAGGCCCTGCTCCGCGAGGTGCTGGGCACCGTCGGCGAGGGCGCGCAGTTCGAGCCGACGTTCCGGTGCGAGTTCGGCACGAACATCCACGTCGGCGCGAGGTTCTTCGCCAACTTCGACTGCGTCATGCTCGACGGCGCGCCCATCACGATCGGTGACGATGTGCTGATCGGCCCGAAGGTGGGCCTCTACACCGCCGACCACGCCCTGGACCTCGCCGAGCGCAAGGCCGGCGCCTGCCGGGCGAGGCCGATCACGATCGGCGACGGCGTGTGGATCGCCGGCGGCGTGACGATCCTGCCCGGTGTGACCGTCGGCCACGGTGCCGTCGTCGGCGGCGGCAGCGTCGTCACCCGGGACGTGCCCGCCGGCGCGCTCGCCGTGGGCAACCCCGCCCGGGTGCTGCGCCAGATCACCGACGCGGACCGCACCGGCTACGTCCCGACGCACTGAGCACCGCCGGACGGGCCGGGAGCGGTCAGCCGGGCAGGAGCGCGCGGCGCATGCTGGTGGCCAGCCAGCGGCGGAACGCGTCCTCGGGCCAGCCGCGCTGTGACACCAGGGCCGCGTGGTGGCCCGGGTCGTTGTAGATCCACAGCACGTCCGTCGCGGATTCCGTGTCGAGTGGCGGGGCGAGGTCGCCGAGCGTCTGGACGTGCCTGACCACCATCGCCGCGCCCGCCCGGCGGTTGCGCTGCAGGGTGTCCCACAGCTCGGCGACCTCCGGCGCGTCGTCGGCCGCCCTGCGGACGGTTTCGAACAGCAGCGCGGCGCGGCGGGCGATGACGACGCACGCGTCGGCGTAGGCGTCGAGGACCGCGCCGGGCGTGGTGGCGTCCCAGACGGGGCGGAACCACGGCCTGTCGGCGACGGCCACGGGCTCGTCGTCGCCGGCGAGCGCCTGGTCGAGCACCTGCTTGAGGAGGGCGGGCTTGGAGCCGAAGGCGGCGAAGACGGTCGGCCGGGCGACGCCGGCGGCTGCGCCGATCTCGGCCAGCGAGGTGACGACATACCCGCGCTCGACGAACAGTTCGCCGGCCGCGGCCACGATCGCCCGGCGGGTCCGCTGGGCGCCCTCCTCGCGGACGGACGACTGGTACCGCCGCCGCGGCTTGCCGTTGACATCGCTCATGGTTCCGCCATACTAGCAACGTATTCATTAGACGCGGGTATGGTGAATGGAGCGGGTCATGTCAGACACGGAACAGGTCCGTCCGTACGTGCGGCGCGACGGCGAGGGTGAGGCGCTGTGGTTCCTCGGCAGCCTGGTGACGGTCAAGGCGACCGGTGCGCAGACGCGGGGGCGTCTCACGGTCGTCGAGTTCGTCAACCCGCCCGGCTTCGCGCCGCCGCTGCACCGGCACCTCGAGGAGGACGAGCTGTTCTACGTGCTGTCCGGCACGGCACAGTTCCACTGCGACGGGCAGGTGCTGTCCGCCGGCCCGGGTGACTTCGTCCTGCTGCCGACGGGACTGCCGCACTCGTTCGTCGTCGGCGCCGACGAACCCCTGCGCACCCTGCAGATCACCACGCCGTCAGGTTTCGACCGGTTCGCCGCGGCGGTCGGCGAGCCGGCGCGGGAACCCCGGCTGCCCGACCCCGGACCGATCGATCCCGTCGCCCTCGGCCACGCCGCGGCCCAGCACGCGATCGAGCTCCTCGGACCGCCGCCCGGGCACTGAGCCCGCCGAGGGAGGAGTTTGTCCTGACCTGCCACGGGTATTCCGAAAGGCCTGCATGAGCCCACTTCATGGAGGTACTCGCCATGGTCACCAGCAAGCCCGCGAAGGCCGTCAAGCACGCCGTCGAAGCCGCCGCAGAGAAGGTGGCCGACCTGCTGACGCCCGACGTGCCCGGGTCGCCGGGCAGCGGGACCCCGACGGTCGAGGAGCCGACGACGCCGGCGCCGCCGCTGCCGGCGAAGCAGGACCAGGGTGCCCCCGACACGCGGACGCCGACGGGGGAGAAGACCGGCGCGCCGCCCGTGGCGAACGGACAGCAGGGCGCATACCTGACCACGGCGCAGGGCGCGCGCCTGCGCGACACCGACCACTCGCTCAAGGCCGGGCCGCGCGGGCCGACCCTGCTGCAGGACCACCACCTCCGCGAGAAGATCACGCACTTCGACCACGAGCGGATCCCGGAGCGGGTGGTGCACGCGCGCGGCGCCGGCGCGCACGGCGTCTTCACCGGCTACGGCACCGCGGACACGTTGACCCGGGCCGGCTTCCTCAGGAAGGGCAAGGAGACCGACGTCTTCGTGCGGTTCTCCACGGTACTGGGGTCCCGCGGCTCCGCCGACACCGTGCGCGACACGAGGGGCTTCGCGACGAAGTTCTACACCGAGGAGGGCACGTTCGACCTGGTCGGCAACAACATGCCGGTCTTCTTCATCCAGGACGGCATCAAGTTCCCCGACATCATCCACGCCGGCAAGCCGCACCCTGACCGCGAGATCCCGCAGGCGCAGAGCGCGCACGACACGTTCTGGGACTTCGTGTCGCTGCACACCGAGGCCCAGCACCACGTCATGTGGAACATGTCCGACCGGGGCATCGCCCGCTCGTTCCGGATGATGGAAGGCTTCGGCATCCACACGTTCCGGCTGGTCAACGACGCCGGCGACACGGTGCTGGTGAAGTTCCACTGGAAGCCGAAGCTCGGCGTGCACTCCCTGGTGTGGGAGGAGGCACAGATGCTCAGCGGCATGGACCCCGACTTCCACCGCCGCGACCTGTACGACGCGATCGAGTCCGGCGCCTACCCCGAGTGGGAGCTGTGCGTCCAGGTGTTCCCGGACACGCCGGAGGAGACGTTCGCCGGGATCGACCTGCTCGACCCGACGAAGATCGTGCCGGAGGAGCTCGCACCCGTGCAGGCGGTCGGGAAGATGGTCCTCAACCAGACGCCGCGGGACTTCTTCGCCGAGGTCGAGCAGGTCGCGTTCCACCCGGGCCACCTGCCGCCCGGCATCGACGTCACCAACGACCCGCTGCTGCAGGCCCGGCTGTTCTCCTACCTCGACACCCAGATCACCCGGCTCGCCGGCCCGAACTTCGCGCAGATCCCGATCAACCGGCCGCACGCGCCGGTCAACGACATGCTCCGCGACGGCTTCCACCAGCAGGCCGTGCACGCCGGGGTCGCACCGTACCGGCCGAACTCCCTCGACGGAGGCAACCCCTTCGTCGCCGGCGACGCCGAGCACGCCTTCCTCGACACCCCGGTGACCGTCGCGGCGGCGCCGAAGATCCGCGCCAACCCGGCGTCGTTCGACGACCACTTCAGCCAGGCCCGGCTGTTCTGGGCCAGCATGTCGCCGGTGGAGCAGGAGCACATCGTCCGCGCGTACACCTTCGAGCTCGGCAAGTGCTACGAGCAGGCGATCAAGGAACGGCAGCTGCAGGCCCTCGCCAACATCGACCCGGTGCTGTGCGCGCAGGTGGCCGCCGGGCTGGGCCTGCCCGCACCGCAGCCGGCCACGCCCGTGGCCGCGGTGACGCCGAGCCCCGCGCTGTCACAGGTGGGGCGCGTGTGGCCGCCGGACGGCCGCACCGTCGGCGTCGTCGTCGACCCTGAAGGCGACATGGCCGATGTACGAGCCCTCCGCGAGGCCGTGTTCGCCGCCGGCATGGTGCCGCTGCTGATCGCGCCGCACGGCGGGATGGCCGGCGGCCTGCCGGTCCAGCGGACGTTCGCCACCGGCCGGTCGATCGAGTTCGACGCCCTGCTGCTCGCCGGCGCGCCCGTCCCCGCCCCCGACGCACCCCCGTCCCGCGCCGCCGAGCCCGCCGACGCCGCCGTCGACCCGCGGGTCCTGCTGCTGGTCGAGGAGTGCTGGCGGCACGCCAAGGCGATCGGCGCCTGGGGCGCGGGCACCACGGTGCTGACCACGACCGGCGTCACCGGCGCACCGGGCGTCGTCACCGGCGACGCCGCCGAAGCGGTCTTCGCGGACGTGCTGCGGCTGATGGGCGCCCACCGGGTCTGGGACCGCTTCCCCGCCACGATCGTCTGACCGTCGCGCCGCCGCTGAGGACCCGTGCCGCGAGCGGGTCCTCAGCGGTCGCGGTGACAACCGGCCCGGCCACCCCGAACGCATCGGCGGCCGGGTCGCGGGCACGCCGGCAACCGACGGATGCGGCTGATGCCCGGGACCACGGCACCGGCATAACGGCCGGATCGGCGGGTAGCGTGCCGCGGTGAACGCACGGACGAATGAGCCACGCGTCGGGATCACACCGAATCTGTTCGGTATCGCGTACGGCCTGACAGGCCTGGCCGGCTGCTGGGGCTACGCCGCGGTGCTGGGATTCGCGCCCGCCCTCGTGTCCGACATCCTGTGCATCCTGGCGGCCGCGGTCTGGCTGACGCTGCTCGTCGGCTACGTCACGCAGGTGTCGCGGCGAGCCGGCGGCTGGGGCGCCGAACTGACCGACCCGGTGCTGGGACCGTTCATCTCGGTGATCCCGATCGTCGGCATGCTGCTGTCCATCGGCCTGATGCGGCACGACCGCGGAGCGGGCCAGTGGCTGTTCGGGGTGTTCGCCATCATCACGGTCGTGCTGGCCGGGTGGATGACCGGCCAGTGGATCGCCGGCGGCCTCGACATGGACAAGCTGCACCCCGGGTACGTGCTGCCCACGGTCGCCGGGGGGCTCATCGCCACGATCGGCGCGGCGCTCGCCGGCTGGCCGGGGCTCGCCCGGGTGTTCTTCGGCCTCGGGCTCGTGTCGTGGCTCGTCATCGAGTCGATGATCCTGGCCCGGCTGTACTTCCGCGGGCCGCTTCCCCCGCAGCTGCAACCCACCCTGGCGATCCTGGCGGCGCCGCCCGCCCTCGCCGGCCTGGCGTACCTGGCCATCACCCACGGCAAGGTCGACGCCGTGGCCTTCGGGCTCGCCGGCTACACGCTCCTGGCGGCACTCGTCCAGCTCCGGCTCATCGGCATGTACCGCCACCTGCGCTTCAGCTCCGGATTCTGGGCGTACGCGTTCCCGTACGCGGCGGTCGCCACGTTCGGGCTGCACTGGATCGCCTACGGCCACCCACCGGGAGCCCGGATCTGGGCCTGGGTCGTCATCCTGGCGATCACCGCGCTCGTCGCCGCCCTCGCGGCCGAGACGACAGCGGCGCTCGCCCGGCACCGCTTCCTGCCGCAGCTGCGCTGAACCTCACCGCCGGCGGGTCGGCCGGTACACGAGCTCCTGGGTGCGCCCGTCGAGGGTCCGGCTCTCGAGCAGCTCGAGGTCGAAGTCGGCGGCGCCCCTTGAGGATCGGGCTGGTCCCGGTCAGGCCCGAGATGACCGGGAAGATGGTCACCTGCAGGCGGTCGACCAGGCCGGCGGCCATCAGCGCCCGGTTCAGCGACAGGCTGGCCTGCGAGCGCAGCGGCACATCGGACTCCTCCTTGAGCCGCTTGACGATGTCCACCGCGTCGCCGCTGACGATGGTCGCGTCGGGCCAGCCGAGCGTGTCCCGCAACGTGGAGGAGATCACCGTCGCCGGCATCCGCATCGTCCGGACGTTCCACTCGTCGAGCGTGTGGGGGTCGATGCCGGAGGACATGATCTCCGCGTTCTCCCGGAACGTGGTGGCGCCGAAGACCATGCGCTGCGGGGTGTCGAACAGCGCGGCGCGGCCATGACGGCACGCGACGACGATGTGGACACCGAAGCCCCCGAAGGTCCGGTTCCGGCGGCCGGACGTGGGCAACGGGTGCTCGACGTGCTGGACAGGGCGATCGGTGTCCACGGCTCGCTGGTGGCCAGGAACGTCGCCCGGGCCCGCCAGCGGAACCCGGACGCGACACCGGCACAGGTGATCCGCAACCTGGAGCGGATGTACGTCAGCGCCCTGGCCGGGACGGGTGCCGCGGTCGGCGGGGCCGCGACCGCGCCCGGCGTCGGCACGGGGATCGGCGGTGGCGCCAACGCCGCCGTCGCCGGTCTGGCCGCGCGCGCCGCTCGCCGCGCGTTCGGCCCACCCCCGGAAGTGTGGACGTACGAAGGCGAGGTGGTGGATGTCGTCGACGCTCCCTAAGCGGCGTCTCCGACCCGCTGGACGTCGCCGTCCCACCAGTCGCCGGTGATGCCGGAGGCGAGGGCGATGTCGCGGGCCGCGGTGTAGGCGGCGAGCGCGCCGTCGCGGTCGCCGAGCGCCTCGCGGGCCCGGCCGACCGAGCCGAACAGCGCGTTGGCACGGAAGAACCGCTCCCGGTCCTTGCCGCCCTCCACGGTGGTGGGTGTCGTGTCCGCCGCCTCCGGCCCGGCCGTGCGCAACGCCTGCTCGCACAGGTCCCGGGCGCGGGCGCGCAGCGCGGCGGCCTCGTCGTCGCCGGGCGTGCGGGCCCGCTGCTTGAGCAGCCGCTCGATGCCTTTGCGTGCGGTGTCGCGTCCGTACCGGCGGACCTGCTCGACGAGCCACAGATCCTCACCGGCGGCCCGCAACGCGGTGGCCTCCGCGGCCCGGGCCAGGGCCACCGCGCGCCTGGCGGCGAGACCGCCCGAGAACCGGACGTCGTTCCAGTACGCCTCGCCACGGTTCCGTTTGGCGTCCGGCGCGTCGATGGTCCGCTCGACCAGGGCCCAGTCGTCGTCGGCGGCAGGGTCGCCGACCGCCAGCCGGCACTCGTGCCGGGCCGCGGCCAGCTCGGCCACGCGGACGTCGCCGTCGACGCAGGCGGTCAGCCACGGGATCGCCTCCGCGTACGCCCGCTGCCGGGCCAGCGCCAGCGCCATGTCCTCGGCCCCGCCGAGCGCCACCATGCCGGCGGCGTCCGGATCGGTCGTCATCGCCAGCAGGAACCGGAGCGCCTCGTCGTGCTTGAGCCCTTCCGACCACATCCACTCACCGATCGTGTGCGCGGCGAGGTGCGCGAGGGCCAGCCGGTCGGACGGGTCGCTCACCCCGATGCCGGCCTGCAGCGCCTTGACCGTACCGGTGGCGTTCCAGGACTTGCGGCCCGCGATCCGCTCCACGACCGGGCTGCGGCGCTGGACCTCCGCCAGCAACGGCACCGGCACCTGGTGATGGCCGGTGTAGTCCTCGTCGCTCGTCCACGGCGGGACACCCCAGTCGCCGTCGGTGGCCGCCAGGAGCCGATGGACGAGGGCCGCCTCGGTCCGCTCGCCCGCCGCTTCCAGGCAGGCCGCGGCCTCCCGCAGCGGTGCTCCGGCGTGCTCGTCGTCGAACTGCGCCCAGTCGCGTCCCTCGTTGCCCTCGCGGATCAGCGACGGGATGACCACCGGTGGCGGCAGGACCGCGGCCCAGAACCGGTGCGCCAGCACCGCGTAGGCGGACAGCCGCCCGACCACGCGCCGCTCGGCCCCGTCCACCTCGACCGTGAGCTCCAGGTCCGGCCCGTGCACCTCGACCCGGAACGCCGGCACCGGCCGCGACACCCCGAGCCAGAACTCGGCGTACCCGGCGAACACCGCCGACAGGCTCCCGGCCAGCTTGGACATGCGCCGAACCCTACCGTCCGGTGGCTTCCTCGCCGTCGTCGCGCCGTGGGGACGCGCTCGGGAACCGCGACACCGGATACCGGCCGGACATAACCAGCACCAGGGAGTACAGCAGGCCGGTGTCGACGTCCCACGGTGCCGTGTCTGGTCTGGCGATCCGCAGGCCCTGCCAGGCGCCGTCCCAGTACGGATCCGCGAGCAGTGACACCACCGCCCCGTCGGTGGTCGTGGCGACCGGCAGCGTCCGCGCCGACTCGACCCGCAGCACCCCGACGAGCGGGCCCGGCGCCGGAGCGGGCAACGCCTCGGGCGGGGTGAGCGTCAGGTACCTGTCGAACGTGCCGGGACCATACTGCTCCATGAGCCAGCGGTAGTCGTCCGGCAGCTCGACCCCGATCCGGGCCGACACCGCCGCCCAGTCGACGGGTCCGGGGCGGAGCGCGGGTCCGGCCAGCTGGGCCAGCCGGCCGGGCAGGTCGGCGCCGTACGTCAGGTCGACCTCCACCGTCAGCGGCAGGTCGGCGTCCTCCTGCACCGCCGCCACGGTCACCGCCCAGTGCCCCGCCATCAGCCGAACCCGGGTTCCTTGGCCGGCACACGGATCCAGCACGAGAGGGTCGGCGGGCTCCAGCCCGAGCCGGTCGGCGACGATGCCCACCATCGCCTCGGCATCGTCGTACTCCGCGACGCCGTCGGCCACCATCCGGCAACGCTCAACCTCGCTCATACCGAATACAGTGCACCCGACCGCCGCGCCGGGTCACACCGGTGCCTCGCCCGGGCGTGTCGGCGCCTGATGCTGGCACGATGGATCGATGGTGACGATTCGAAGGTTCGACAATGCCGACGCCCCCACCGTGGCCGGCATCATCGAACGCTGCCTGCGCGAGGTCAACAGCCACGACTACCCGAGCGAGATCATCGAGCGGATGTGCGCCCACTTCACCGCGCAACGCGTCCAGGAACTCGCCGCGCAACGGCAGATGTTCGTCGCCGAAACAGACGGGATCACCGGCACGATCTCCCGCGCCGGCAACAAGGTCCACAGCATGTTCGTGCACCCGACGTCCGCCGGCCACGGCATCGGACGACTCCTCCTGCGCCACATCGAGGCGCTGGCCGTGACCGACGGCTACGACCACATGGAGACCAGCGCGAGCATCACCGCGCACGACTTCTACCGCCGGCTCGGCTACGTCGACGTCCGCTCCATCGAGACGGACTTCGGCCTGAACCACATCCTGCGCCGGGACCTGCCCTGACGGCAGTCCACCTCCTGCCGCGGCACCGTCACCGGCCGCACAGCGAGCCGGCGGCGGTGCCGAACTCGTCGGCGTACCGCAGCAACGACAGCCACTCGGACGTCGTCCCACAACAGATCCGAGGTCATGCCGTCATCGCTACTCGCCGCTCTGCTCCGGCTCGGTGACGTCCTCGGCCATCGCGAGCAGCTCCGGTGCAAGCTTCGTGCGCGCGGCCAGCACCTCGACGCCGACAAGGCGGCCGGACCCGTCGAAGTCCAGATTGATCATTCCGTCGACCCCGATCGGGTCGCACGCGTACATGCGGGCCACTCTGGCGCCCTCGGAGCCGGGCCTGAGGTAGATGTAGGCCGCATTCACGGCCTCGTCGTAGGTGACCTTCAACTGAGCCATGCCCCAGCGTCCCACGACGGTCAATCGCGTTGTGTTCTGCGCGAGCTACCAAGTCACGGCGGTCGGCAGGTGCCGTACGGCGACTGAAGCCGGGCGCCACTCGCGCTGTTCCGTTACAACTCGAAGTGCCGCCAGGACGGACCGGCGTACGCCGGCGGGTCCTCGCGGCCACCCTTGATGCTGTGCCACCGCGCGGGCCAGTCGGCGGCGGGTCCGGCGAGCATCGCCCGCACCGCGGCGGAGCTCTCGTCGGGCCGCTGCGGGTCCCACGGGGCGTCCACCCAAATCTGGTACTCGTCCGGCTCCTCGAGCCACACCTCGAGTTCCCCGGTGCCGACCACGCCGACCCGTACGCCCTCGATCCCTGACGGCAGGGCAAGGCCGGCGAGGATGAGCCGCCCGGCCCGGTGCATCGCCGTCTCCCAGCTGCGGTCGGCCTCGATGCGGGCAACCTCGGCGTCGTACGCCGCGGCATCGAACAGGATTGTGCGCCGCTCGCCCACATGACGAACGCCGCGCCGGTCACCCACCTCCCAGCGCACCACGTCGCCCTCGCGGCGGACCCGCGCTTCGATCGCGCAGCAGTCCGGGCCGCAGCTCGGGCAGCAGGCAAGCGTCGCGGTCGTGAAGTCGCCGGTCGCCACGAAACGGTTCACCGGCACCAGCGCATCCCACGGGCCTGGGCCGTCGTCGCCGTTGGCGTGGCTGATGTCGTCGCCGTCGATCCGCACGATCACCCGCACCTGCTCGGCAGACCGCGTATGCAGCGCTTTTTCGAGCGACAACGACAGCAACGACACCACGACCGCATCCTACGGCGTCGGTCTGAAGGTCCGGGACGCGCGGGTCGCGGTAGCCGGCCGCCGTGAGTTCGATGCCGTTGGAGACGAGTCGGCAGTCGAGATGCATCGGATTACCTGCGCGAGTGCTGGCGGTACTGGCCGGGGGCCAGGCCTTGCTCCCGTTTGAACGCTTTGGCGAAGGCGAATTCGGAGGTGTAACCAGTGCTCTGCGCTATGGTCTGCACCGATGTGTTGCTGTCGCGCAGCAGGCGCGCTGCCAAGGTCATCCGCCACCAGGTCAGGTAGCCGAGGGGCGGTTTGCCGACCAGTGAGGTGAACCGGCGCGAGAAGGCCGCCCGCGACAGCCCGGCCTTCGCGCCCAGCGCTTCGACCGTCCACTGCCGGGCGGGTTCCTGGTGGATGTGGCGCAGCGCAGCGGTGATCGCGGGATCGGCCAGCGTCGCGGCCCAACCGGTGGCCGGGCCGCCCTCGGTCTGGTCGGCGAGCCAGGCCCGCAGGATGTAGAGCAGCATCACGTCCAGCAGGGCCGAAACGACGGCTTCGGTTCCGTGGCCGGGGTTGGCGATCTCGTCGCCGAGCAGGTTGACCGCGTTCACTCAGACGATCATGCAGCAGGCGCCGCGTGAGTAGTTCGCCGTCGACCGGCCGGCGTGCCGTGTGCCGCTGGGTTCGAATCCTGTCCGGTCCAGTTGCATCCTCATCTGGCAATCACGAGTCACCCCTCGCCGCTGGGTGACCGGGAGGACCGTTCGTTGGTCCAGGGCTCGTCCGGCCCGGTCCGGTAGGCGCTCTCGCCCGGCTCGAGGTCGAGCACGTCGAGCAATGTGAGGTCGTGCTCGACGGCGTGATGAAGGTGACTGAGCTTGCCCGTGGCGGGGTCGGCGTCGCTCGCGCCGATGAGTTGCCAGAGTCCGTCGTCGGCGTCGTGGCTGACGTACAAGATCGGCTCTGTCCGTGCGAAGACCTCACCGGTCTGAATGCTGGTCGTGCCCAGCAGCCAGTGCTTCATCCACCGCGCGCGACGGTCGCGCTCCATGACGTGGTCCACCACCCACCAGATGAACGGCAGGTCCTCGTGTGCGCGGGCCTCGCTCGCGGTCAGGTCGGGGCCACCCTCGGGTACGCGCTCGAACGCTTCGTCGACGAGCGAGCAGGCGTAGCTGTCATCGTTGTCGAAGACGATCGCGTGGAAGCTGGCGCCGCCCGGATTCCCGGCCCCGATCCCGACAGTGAGCCGTGCGACGTGGTGCTCCGCCCCGGTCGTCCAGCCGAAGGCGTACGACGCGAGCTCACCGCGCGGCCCGACGAACTCGCCGAAGGCGCGCCGCTCCAGACCCATCCCGACCTGCGTCTCGGTCAGCCTGCCCTCGATCACCTTCACGTTCACGCGGCCAACCTACAACAGAGCCCAGCGCCAGACTGTGAACGTCCGCTCATGCCGCTGTCCTCGCGTGGCTGTAGAGGCCGTCGCGCTACGCGGTGGCAGTCCGGTGTGTCAGGCGTGCTGTGGTGGGCACCCATTCCTGGCACGACATCGTTACCCTTCGCTGAGGTCGCCGCGGTCTCGATGGCGAGCGCAATCTCGTGGAGGTCGCCTTGACGGACGGGTCATCCCAGACAGACGGTTCATCCGAGCCGGCACCGCGCGGCGGATCAACACCGTCCGACAGCAGCCGCACCCGCGGCCTCCAGGCCATCGTTGCCGCGATCGGACTGGCGGCGTTTCTGGTCAGCCCGATCCTCGGCTGCCTCCTGCTTATGGCCAACAATGAGAACGACGCGAACCGGCGAACCATCGCTGAGCAGCGGGCGACGATCGACGAGCTGCGCGACGCGAACAGGATGCTGCGAGCGCTGGCCGCGAATCCCATCGTCCAAGCCGACCCGAGCCCGAGCCCGAGCCCGAGCCCCGCGACCGGACGGCAGCTTCGAAGCGGAACACTGCTCCTTCCGTACCTCTACTGTGTCGACCTGGACACCATCGCGGTGGAGTACTGGCGGATGACGAACGCGGACTGCGGCAATGGCGCCGATTTGCTGCTCGGCCAGGATTATCAGGGACTGCGAGCGACCGCGGGGACCCTGGATCCGGCGCCCAACGGGCGAGCCTCATTCGCGGGATGCCACAGTGGCGGAATGATCGGCCAAACGATCCCATATAGTGAGCTCATTTCGAAGCGCCCCATCTGCGCACGAACCAGCGCGAACAACGTGGCACTGCTGGAGGTCGTGTCGATCGAAAAAGGACCGGCGCATCCCGACCTGATCACCTTCAACGTGACCGTATGGGCGCCGTAACTCACACCAAGCAGTCATAACGACCGACGGCCATCCGGACGGCGACCCCGGTGTCGCATCGACCCTGACCCATCGGCAACGCATTGATCAGAGCGTCCGCTCGTAGCCGCAGGTGGCGCGCGGCCGGCGACATCCAGGGGAGATCACCAGGAAGTGGAACGCGCTGCCGCAGCAGACGCGCTGCGACACGGGCCCGAACCCGATTCCGGAGGGAGGTCCGAAACGGAGCTCCTCCGTTGACTGAAGACACTCTGTCGCCGGTTCGCTGCGGGCGTAGCGGTTGCGGCTGCTGGGCGCGGGCCCGCTGCTCTACCGTTCGGTCATGTCCGACGTCCTGCTGGTGCATGACCTCGTCGAGCGGCTCACCGGCTGGCTGCACCGACTGATGCCACCGGGCGCGCGACGCGACGCGCTCATCGCCGTGCTCACCGAACGGTTCGGGGCCGTGGACGCCCCGGTCGCCGGCGCCGACTGCGTGGCGATCGAACAGTGTGCGTGGACGGTCTCCCGCCATCTCGCGCTCACCTTCGAGCCCGGCGGCACCGGCGGGCCTGACACCGTGTCGCCGGGCTGGCCGGATCCCGACCCTGACGTGGTCCGGGCCCGGGCCGCGTGCGTTTCGCAGGTGCGGCGGCTGGCGGACGGCACCTGCCTCATCAGCGTCGACGACCTCGACGCCGTCAGCCTCGCCCAGCCGTATCTCGACGCCGCGTTCGCCCTCGCTCAGGGATCGGCCCGGATCCTGCTCGACCTGCGCGCCAACGGGGG
>NZ_JBFAJA010000099.1:0-47627 GCF_040654975.1 Dactylosporangium sp. NPDC050588
TCCGGCTGGAACAACATCGGCGGCGCCGCTGTCTCCGCGCCTTCGGTGCTGTTCAACGTGTCGAACCGTTCGACACAGGTCTACACCCGCTCCGCGGACAACCACGCGAACTTCGCGGAGTACAACAACAGCTGGGCCTCGTTCCTCGACATCTCGGCCTAGCCCACACAGCACCAACACCGCCCGGCACCCGTTCCCCAGGGTGCCGGGCGGTTCCCTTTCGGACCGGCGACTACCGCCGGGTGAGTTGGTGGACGACGTGGGCGAGGTGGTGGGACGTGCCCCAGGCGCGCCAGTTGGTGGCGTTGCCCGGGCCGGGCCGGCCGGCGGCGCGGGCGGCGATCTCGGCGTCGCCCCAGGAGAAGCCGGTGCCGGGCCAGGTGTCTGAGGAGATGACCGCGCGGCACAGGTGGTACATGTCGAGGTCGGGGGAGCGGTAGATCTGCCAGGTGGTGTCGCCGGTGTACCGGAGGTTGGGGCTCGGACGCCAGCGCGGGTTGGTGGTCTGCGGGTGGGCGATGCCGTAGTCGCCGTACTGGACGTCGGGGTCCTCGATGCGGTGCCACAGGGCCAGGTCCCAGCGGGGGATCTCCGTCGGGGTGTGGCGCGGCAGGATGGCGGGCATGGCGCCGGCGGCGACGGTGATCGAGCGCCACGGTCTTCGGTGGGCCCAGGCGAGGTACTTCCGCACGAGGGGCTCGGTGCGGGTGAGGTCGCGGTCCGACAGTACCGACGCCATGTCGAGCAACAGGTCGCACTGCTCCGGCGGGAGGCCGGGCGCCAGGATCGGCCCCTCGGGTGGGTCGCCGGTGAGGCGGACGAGTGCGCGGCCGAGGTGGAGCCGGGCGGCGTGGGCGGCGACCGCCAACTGCGCGGGCGGATCCGTCAGGTGTACGACGGGCAGCATGGGGACGCCGAACGCCGCGAGATCGTGGGCGACGTAATCCAACGGGCTGTGGATTCCCGACAGCGGCACGGCGAGCCGGTGCGTGTCGACGGCGATCAGCAGGCCCTCGGGCACGGAGTCCGCGACCTTCAGGCTGAACGACCACAGGTCCTTGCCCGGGCCGTTCGCCGTGGGGACGACCTCGAAGACCGGCATGACGAGCGGGGCGAGTGGGGCGGCCAGCTCCGCAATCGCCCTGAACTCGCCCTTGCGTGCCTTGAGGATCGGGACGTACATCGTCATCAATGTTAGCTTGGTGTGATCGATCGGCAACTATAAGTGCGGTAAACCTGATCGGCATCATGCGCGTCTTTGTTCGGTGAAGAACCGAGTGATGGCTCTTGTCCTGATCGCGCTCCTGCTCGCCGGCTGCAGCGACGCGATCGAGCAACCCGGCGCGACCCCCTGGACCCCGCCCGCGACCCAGGCGCCCGGAGCGCCGTGGCCGGACCAGGTCACCGTCGACGCGGGAGGTGTACTGGCGGCGCCGGGCTTCAACGCCCACATCGACGCCACCGCGCCGGCCTGGGCAGAGACGGCGGACAGCACCGTAGCGGAACTGCTGAACCTGAACCGCGGCTTCGACGGCCCGGTCGCCATCTACCTGCACCGCGACAAGACCGACGACGACCCGGTCCTGACCGTCACGCTCACCAAGCTCGGCGACGATTCCATCAAGGCGATGCGTTACCGCGTCGTCCTGCACCGCGAGACCGACGGCCGCTTCCGCTTCGTCTCGGGCGAACGCACCCAGCGCTGTCAGTCGGGCCGCGGCCACCAGACCTTCGAGGCCGCCCGCTGCTCGTAGGTGGTGTAGTTATCTCCACCCCCGTCAGGTAGGCAGAGGCAATCCGCTGGGGTCGATCCGTCCGTACCGTCGACGGCATGGAAACGGCGTTGGATATTCGGGGGCTGGTCAAGCGGTTCGGGGACAAGGCCGCCGTGGCTGGGGTTGACCTGGCGGTGCCGCGGGGGTCGTTCTACGGGCTGGTGGGGCAGAACGGGGCCGGGAAGACCACGACCCTGTCGATGGCGGTCGGGTTGCTGCGGCCGGACGGTGGCACCGCCAGCATCTTCGGGGCGGATGTCTGGTCGGCGCCGGCGCAGGCCAAGGCGCTGGTCGGCGTCCTTCCCGACGGGCTCGCCATGCCGGAGCGGCTGACCGGGCGGGAGGTGCTCACGTACATCGGGCTCCTGCGCGGCATGCCTCGGGCGACCGTCGCCGAGCGGGCCGACGAGCTCCTTGCCGTGCTTGAGCTTGACGCCGCCGAGAAGGCGCTGGTCATCGAGTACTCGACGGGCATGCGGAAGAAGATCGGGCTGGCCACCGCGCTGCTGCACGCGCCGCGGTTGCTGGTGCTGGACGAGCCGTTCGAGGCGGTCGATCCCGTGTCGGCGGCGACCATCAAATCCATCCTCCGTGGGTTTGTGGCGGGCGGCGGGTCGATCGTGCTGTCGAGTCACGTGATGGCGCTGGTCGAGCAGCTCTGCGATCACGTGGCCGTCGTCGATGCGGGCCGCGTGGTCGCCGCCGGACCGCTGGACGAGGTGCGGGGTGGGCGGTCGCTGGAGGACACGTTCGTCGGGCTGGTGGGCACCGAGCAGACCAAGAAGGAGCTGTCGTGGCTGTCGAAGTGACCATGGCGCAGATGAAGTTCGCCATCCTGCGGCACGCCTTCCGCGGGCCGCGTGCGCAGACGGCTGGCACCGGTGCGCTGCTCGGGGCGGTGCTGGCGGCCGGGACGATCTATCTGGCGTTCGTCGACGCCGGCCTCCTCGCCGCCGGGTACGCGGTCTGGATGCTCGGCTGGATGCTCGGCCCCGTCTTCATGGGCGGCGGCGACGAGACGGTCCGGCCGGAGTACTTCGCGCTGCTCGGGCTGCCCCGGCGGCGCCTGGCGATGGGCCTGCTGACGGCGGCGTTCGTCGGTGTCGCGCCGCTCGTGTCGTTCACCGCGCTGCTCGGTCTGCTCGTTGTCGGAATCCGCTCCGGTTCGGTGTTGCTGGCGGTACCGGCGACGCTGCTGCAACTCGCGGTCTTCGTGCTGCTGTCGAAGGTGTGCGTGGCGGTCGTCGGACTGGCGCTGCGGTCGCGGGTCGGGGCGGTCGGCTCCGGCCTTGTCAACGGGGCGATCCTGGCGGCGCTCGGGCAGGTCTGGGTGTTCTTCGCCGCGTTCGGCGAGACCGGAATTCCATCGTTCGTTGGATATCTCCCGTCGTCATGGGGCGTGCAGGCCGCCCGCGGTCATTGGTGGGCTCTGGCAGCGTTGGCGGCGTCGGTACTGGTGCTGCTCGCGCTCTGGGCGGCGCTGCTCGGCCGGCGTTCCCGCCCTTCGTCGGGCCGCGGCGCGTGGTCTGTGCGGCCCACGTCCCCCGCGGGTGCCGTGGTGGCGAAGGAGCTGCTCACCTGGTCGCGTGACCTGGTCCGCAACCACCAGCTGGCGTTCGCGCTCTCCTACGGCGTCTGCTTCGCCGCCAGCCCGCTGCTCATCGGCTGGAACGGGATGCTCCCCTACGCCGGCCCCATCTTCGTCGTCATGGCCGCCGCGATGTCCTCCAACCTGTACGGCACCGACGGCACCGCCCTCTGGCTCACCCTGCTCGCCGACGCCTCCGACGTCCGCGGCCGCCAGCTCGCGTTCCTCTCCGTCCAGGCCCCGCTGGCAATCCTCGTCACGTTGGTTTTCACCGCGGTCTCGGGCGGCCCGTGGCCGCTGGTCCTCGCCCTGCTGCCCGCGCTGCTGGGCGGCGCCGCCGGCCTGATCCCGCTCGTCTCGGTGTACGCCCTGATCCCCGGCACCGACCCGCACCGCCGCGCCGGCAACCCTTTGCGCACCAGCGAGAACGACGGCGGCCTGACGGGCCTGGCGTACCTGATGATCGCCCTCGTCCTGCTGGCGGCGACCCCGGCCGCGCTGGTCGCGATCTGGTTCGGCTGGGCGGGCGTCGCGGTCGGCCTGCTGACCGGCGCGGCGTGCTTCTGGTTCTTCGGTTCGCTGGCCGAGCGCCGCCTCGCGTCCCACGGCCCCGAGCTGCTGGACACGATGCGCACCGGCCGCAAGCCGATCACGCAGAAGGCCCTGCGCTTCGACCACCTGAGCAACACCCAGAAGGCGGTGGCCGGCTGGTGCTTCGGCCTCGGCGCCATCCCCCTGCTCCCGCAGGGCATCATCGCCGCGATCTTCGTCGCCAACGACAAGCTCCACCACAGCTGGTTCCTGGCGACGTACATGCCGGCCGGCTTCCAGTACGCGGTGGCGGGCACGTTCATCGCCCTCGGCCTGACCATGTACGGCACGGGCCTCTGGCTCGCCCGCCCGCACCGTGCCGAGACGGCCCATTAGCCGGTCAGGGCTTCCAGTGCTCGCTGGTGAAGGTGCCGTTCGGGTCGAGCAGGACGACGTGGAGGTTCGCGGCGTGGCGGCCGGAGCGGGTGCGGGTGGTGAGGTCGCGGTAGCGCGGGAAGTCCGGCAGGACCATCAGCGACTCGTGGCCCGGGTGGCTGTCCAGCAGCATCGTGGCCTTGAGCAGCGCTTGGCCGAACCATTGACGTGCCTGGGTGAGGTGGTAGGACTGTGGCGGGTGGCTGACGGATGGGGGGCACGGTCGCCGTGCGGCTGGCGATGTCGAAGCCGAGCCTCCGCAACCGCATGGTTGTTCTTCCTACTACAACTCCGCTGCCTGTTGGAGGGCGGCGAGGTCCAGGACGGTCACGGTGCGGTAGCCGGTGGCGATCGAGCCGGTGCGGCGGAAGTCGCGGAGGGACTTCTGGACGGTGACCTCCGCGGCGCCGCACAGGCTGGCGAGCTCCGACTGGGTCAGTTCGAAGCCGATCTCCAGGCCAGCCGGGGTGCGGCGGCCGTACGCCAGGGCCATCTTCACGAGGACCCGGGCGACGCGGACCTTGGCGGGGTAAGCGGTGAAGTCGACCCGGAACTGGTTCGCCCAGCGCAGGCGGTCGGCGACCATGCCGGCCAGGGCGAGCGCGGCGTTCGGCTCCTGCTCCAGGAAGGCGCGCAGCTGCGGGCGGCGGATCACGCTGTACGCCAGCGGGGTGCAGGCGGTCGCGGTCGCGGAGCGGGGCAGGTCGTTGAGGGCGGACATCTCGCCGATGAGGTCGCCGCTGACCCGGATCGCCAGGAGGGACTCGACGCCGTCGCTGGTCAGAGCGGTGATCTTCGAGATGCCGCTGTGCAGGAGGAGTACGTGGTGCTCCAGCGCGCCCTGGCTGATCAGGACCGTGCCGGGCGCGACCCAGCGACGTGGGGCCATGGCCCGTAGCTGGTCCCGCGCCGGTGGTGCCAGCCGGTGCAGGAAGGTGCCGGGTGCCCACGTGGCGGTGGCGAGGTCGACGACGCTCATCTGCAGTCACCCTCCGCGTGCAGGCGCTGGTGTTGATAGACAGGCGACGATACCATCCGGAGTGGTGCGGCTACTGTCCGCCAATCATGGAGGCGAGGCAGAGCCAGCCGACCGATCCGGCGACCGCGACCCCCACCCATGGCAGTCCTGACCTGATCGCCTCGTACTTCCGCATCGCGATACCTGCGAGGAGTGCGGACGCCGCCCACGCCTCCTGCCGTTGCCGCTCAACCGGGGCTGGGTCGACCGGATCCTGGCCTGCCCCGAGATCCGACAGTGCGAACCGGTTGCGGGTCGGACCGTCAGGGCCGGTTAGGCGCGGCAGGAGGCACCGGCCGAGATGCCATCCGGCGACGAAGGCGCTGGTGACGGTGACCGTGGCCAGGGCGATCACGCAGACGGTCGGCGCCACGCCGGCGTGGACCGCCGCCGAGCCGAGCTCCGGCTGCGTGGCGGCCAGGGCGGCGGCGCCCGTCAGCCCCGTCAGCAGCACCGCCGCTTTTGTGTCGGCGTGCTGGATCGACGACTGGGCGGCGGCACCCATCGTCATGGCGATGCGGAGGTCTTCCAGCGGCTCCAGCGGTTCGGTCATGCATCTATCGAAGCGGGTACAGCGGCAGCACATTGCCTCGCAGGACGGGTTCCGCATGCCGTATTTCGACGGAATTTCCAGCGTCATTCATCGATATACAAGAGCGGTCGCCGGTGTCCGCCGTGCGGCGATCGACGGTGAAAGGCGGCGGCGATGTCCGAGCCGGACCATCCCAGACGTTGTGTGCTCGTCGCGGTCGACATGGAGCGGTACAGCCCGCGCGACAACCTGCGGCAGTACCGGGCACAGCAGCTCTTCCGTGAGGTGATGGCCGAGGCCGTCGCCAGCATCGGGCTGCGGCGCGAGGACTGGACCACGCAACAGAGCGGCGACGGCGAGCTGGCGATCCTGCCGGCCGAGACCTCGGAGCTCACGGTCGTGGCCGACTTCGTGCCGGCGCTGGACCGGATTCTGCGGGAGCACAATCGCAGCCTGCTGCCCGAGGCGAAGGTCCGCCTCCGCGTCGCGATCCACCAGGGTCTCGTCCACCTGACCGGCGCCAACGGCTTCCCCGGCGAGGCCGTGGTCGAGGTGTGCCGGCTGCTGGACGCCGACCCGCTCCGGCAGGCGTTGGACACGTTCCCGCGCGCGTCGGTCGCCCTGATCGTGTCGCGCAGCATCTTCCACGACGTCGTCCGGCACGGGTACCGCGGACTGCGCCCCGAACGGTTCGCCCAGGTCCGGGTGGCGGTCAAGCAGCTGGCCATGAACGCCTGGATCTGCGTGCCCGACGAGGACGTGAGCACGGTGCCGTGGGCTGCGCCGGTCGAGCAGAGCCGGCCGGTACAGCAGAACGCCGCACCCGCGGATACGCCGGCGACGTACCAGATCAGCGGCGTCACCACCCACGGGCCGACGGTGTTCGGGCCCGGCGGCACCGCTATCGGCACCGTTCACGGCGCATGGGAAGGCGGGGCGAGTCGGTGACCACCGTCGATGAGCAGCAGTCAGCCCCGGAACCGGCATCGCCGGAGGCGCCGCAGCCGGAGCCGGAGGCCGCCGCGGAAGACGACGAGGTGCGATCGCTGTCCGCCAACATGATCCGGTCCTACGGCATCCTGGACTCCGAGTTCTCCGGGCCGTCTGCGATCGGGGCGGGCGCCACCTCGATCGGCGCCATTCTGAACGTCGGTGCCGGCGCTGCCCGCCGCCGGTTCGTCAACCAGCCGCTGGACAGCGGCACGGTGCTGGAGCTGGTGCACACCTACGCCGCGACGAGCACCCCCGACCGCCTGGCCGAGAAGCTCATCCGGCGCCCGGTCGCGTACCTCGGCGGACCCGTCGGCAGCGGACGGCTCACCGCCGCGCTCGTCGGGCTGGCCCGGACCCACGCACCGGAGCGGATCGCCCAGCTCCACCTTTCCGGCGACGAGCCGATCCACGCGTACCTCTCCGACCGTGGCCTGCTCAGACCGGACCACGGGCACGTTGTCGAGCTGCCCACGGGCGTCGAACCGGAGCCGTTCGACCTGGCCCAGCTGTCCAACCTCGCCCATGGTGCCCGTGCGGCCGTCGTGCTCGTCGGCGCCGCCGGCAGCGGTCAACTGGCCGAGTACTACCTCGAGCACGAGCGCCCCGATGAGCGGGAGGTCTTCCTCGTCTGGCTCGAGCGCAGGCTCGGCGACCGGGGTCGCTGCATCGCCACCTGTACAGCCTGCGAGGGCGAATGCGTCCGCCTGTACGTGGATCGCTGCCGCACCCAGCACGTGCGGGAACTGTCGGTGACCACGATGATGGACGCCGTGCGGTTCGCGAGACAGTTCGCCGACCTCCTACCCGACGACAGTGCGGCCGCCGACCTGCTGGCAAACCGGGCGGCGCTGCGCGCCAAGGCGGCGCACCTGCTGGACGTGGCGCCGAGCCGCGACGGATATCACGCCCGACGGCTGGCACAGCACCGTCGCGCCGCACGTCTTGCATTCGCCGTGTTCAACGGCTACCCATTGACCAGGGTCTTCGAGGCGACCGGTGCGCTGAGCAGCCGGCTCGATGAGGCCGCGGGCCGGACGCCGGCGAGCCCGACCGTCCTCGAACACCGCCTCGACGACCTGCTCGACGACATGCGCGGCGAGGCGTCCGCGGACGCGACCGGCAGCGCGGGCGTGGCGAGGGTGGCCCGGCTCCGCCAGCCCGGCCTGGTCCGCGGTCTGCTCGACGTCGCCTGGCACGAGTACGACACGGCCCGGCAGCCGCTGCTGGACTGGCTCGACGACCTCGTCACGACCGGCGACGCCCGCCCCGTCGCTGCGGCCGCGGGCCTGCTGTGCGAGTACGACTTCGAACACGTCCGCCGGGACCTGCTGGAGAAGTGGGCCGTGGACCAGAAGCGTTCCAGGCGTGAGGGCGCCGCCCTCGCCTGCGAGCTCGCGATTCACAACCCGCAACTCGCCCAGCGGGTGCTGGCTTGCGTCGCCCGATGGGTGGCACAGCCGGGCAACCGCCGCGACACGGCGGTCCGGACGTACGCCACGAACACCTTCCGGCGGCACTTCCCCCTCGAAGCCCTGACGGTGCTGGAACGCGCGGCCCTCGACGACATGCAACGCACCAGCAACGCCATCCCTGTGGGAGTCCGCGGCATCTACAAGACCAACGGCGTGGAGGTGATGCAGCGGCTGGTTCATTGGCCGGCATCCCCGATCGCGAACGTGCGCACCATGGCCAGTCGATGCCTGGTGCAGCTGGCGGACGTCGACATCGACGGCTGGCCGGCGCTGCTGCGACAGACGGAGACGGGCGAGCTGTCCGCCGCGGGCCATGCGGGTCTGTGGCCCGGCGCGCTGCTACACCCGGTGACCGCCAGGCAGGCGTGGTCGGTGTTCGAGAAGTGGATCGGCCTCGCCGCAACCGACCCGAGCCTCGCCGACGTGCTGTGCGACCTGCTCGGCCACGTCCTGCGCGATGGTCCGATCAACCGTCGCGCCGAGTTCTACCTGCGCTCCTTCTGGCAGCGCACCATGCCGGACAACCCGGTTCTCGCCACCATCGCCCGCATGCTTGGAAGGACGACACCATGAGCACCGACACCTTCGCCCTCAACGAACCGGCCAGCGGGTGGTTCCGCCGCTTCGCGGACTGGTGGCAGCCCACCCTCGCCGGCACCGGCGTCGAGGCCGAGCTGACCGACTGCCGGCCTGTCGCGTCGATCGCGCTGGCGGCGCGCGGTGATGCCTTCGACTTCACAGTGCGCCCGACGCTCACCTGGCACGCCGTGCGCATGACCCGCCTGCGGTTCGAGGAGCTGCTCGGCGCGTACACACCCGACGTGCTGGACGCGCTGCGCCTGCGCACCGAGCGGGTCGCCCGTTCGTTTGAGCCGCACCGCGCGCACGAGCTCGAACAGGACCTCAACAAGCGCCTTGCCGCCAAGGACTGGATCATGGGTCCGCCCGCCGAGCAGCTCACCTGCCGCCCGTCGGTCTTCGTGCTGCCGGATCCGCGGGTCCGCGAGAGCATGCAACCGTACTGGCAGCGCCGCATCCGCATGCAGACCGACCATGACCTGGCGATGCGGCAGGCGGAGCTGACCCGCGAACGCACCGAGGCGTGGTCGCAGGTCATGAAAGCGTTGGAGACCGACCCACGGAGCCGGCACGCGGCGTCGCTCGCCGAGCACGACGCGTTCGCGAAGGTCTACAGTGCCATGACCCAGGGTCGCAAGGACGAGCTGCTCAGGCTCATCGACCTGCTGGAGAAGGCGGGTCACAGCTACAACGGGATCGGGTTGTACGAGTACGCCGAAGGGCTCGACGCGGCGCTGGCCGAGTACCGCAAGCGGGCTGAGGTCGACGCCATCGAGTGACGCCCGGTTCAGTGGCTGGTTGTCGAGGTCATGACATCGGGGGTGGTGAACGGGGGCGGCGCGGGGCCCGTGCTCTGGGGGTAACCGACGGCGGAACCGCCGCTGTGGAGCCCAGTGGGAGGTCGGAGTCATGGGAGTGGTCAAGGGTCTTGCGTTGCTGACGGTCGGGGCGGTCGCGGGGGCGGCGGCGTTCGTCGGCTATGGGGCGATGTACGGGGACGTCGAGCTGGACAAGGTCGGGAACTACACGTCGACCGGCGGGAAGAAGGCTGAGGTCGTCAAGTTCAAGCTGGCGCCCAGTTCGGAGCAGCTGGCGAAGTGCATGCCGAAGGTCAAGGTCGACGTGAGTGTCGCGCTGGAGACCGATGTGAAGGGGTTCGATGTCTTCGACGTCAGGGTCAGCGGTGGGCCGGCGAACACGGCGTTCACGGTGTTCCTGCTCGAAGTGCCGGCGGCGCCGTTCGGGGCGGCCGAGTACGTGGGGGACGTGTTCACCGACAAGTACGGCAAGGGGCGGACCGAGCTGCGGATGATCGCGGAGGAGGCGTTCTCCTCGACGCTGGTCGGCAAGGAGCGGGTGCGCAAGGAGTTGGGGCACGTGGGCATGTGGTTCGCGGACCCGGCGGGGGACGACTTCTGCCTCGGGGCGGGGCAGGGGCCGGTGACGCCGTTCGACGGGGACAACGAGGCCGGGGTGCAGGTGTTCAACTCCGCGCCGTCCCTGCCGAAGGCGCCGCTGCCGTAAACAGCGGCGGGGCGGCACCCGGATGGCCGGGTGCCGCCGTTGCTGTGCCGGAGGTTACTCAGTGGTGCGGACGTTGCCGGTAGCGGCCCGCGAGCGGATGCCGCCGTCCTGGACCGCGTAGACGCTGGCCAGGTAGTACGTGTTCTCGGGGAACCCGTCGACGAAGTGCGACATCGGCCCGGTGCCGGGGTTGGCCGGCAGGAACCAGGTGTTGCTCCTCTGCACCCGGCTCGGCTGGCCCTTGTCGTTCCAGACGGTCTGGTCCCAGCTGATCGACAGGTAGAAGCCGGTCTCCGTGGTCGCGTTGTCGGTCCAGTTGAACCAGAGCGAGTGAACACCGGCCGACAGCTGCAGGTCGGTCGGCCCCGGCAGCGCCACGTTCACGTCGGTGAAGCCCAGGACCCGGTTCAACGCGACCGGTGTGGTCCCGTCCGGCCAGTTGGCCACCGACACCACGACGTGGTGGTCGCCCGGCATCGTGGGCAGGGCGACGGTGACGTCGTATCCGTTGTTCTTGGTGCCGTTGGGCAGGTTGGCCGTGGTGCCGCCGACGATCGTGCCGTCGATGGCCACCCGCACCTGCAGCGGCCCGCCGTCGGGGTCGAGCGCCCAGCCGGTCGCCCGCACCGCGGTGCCCAGGTTGGTGAACGTCACCGTGCCGACGGGGGAGTCGTCGGTGCTCTCCGGCGGCTCGCCGACGCACGACGGCGGCGGCACCGGGTCGTTGCAGCGGCTGGCCGCGTGGGCTGCCGACGCCGGCACGAGCGCGGCGGCGCTCAGCACGGCGGTCGTCAGCGCTGCCTGTATCTGTCTGCGCATCACATCACGTCCTCATCAATCGGACACGGGGGCAGGAACCCCCCGCATGCGGTCGCACGTTAGCCAGCTCACGCAAGGAGTCGGATTTTGAACTCCGGCCGCCTGAACTGCGCAGACGTCAATCAGCGACAGCAGTGATGTGTCGGAACGCCGACTGTGAACAGCAAAGCGGGGACCCACGAAGGGTCCCCGCCAGGCAGTGCGGACGGATCAGTCGGTGCCGGCCTCCATGGCGGCCGCGTCGAGGAACTCGTCGCCGGTGGCGGCCTTGCCGCGGGAGGCGATCTCCTCCGCGCCACCCTCGGGCATGGTGCCGATCAGGCGGGTCGACTGCTCGGTCGCGGAGACGAGTTGGCGGTGCTGCCCGCTGCCGACGATGCCGATGCGGGCGTACTGCTCGAGCTTGGCGCGGGAGTCGGCGATGTCGAGGTTGCGCATGGTGAGCTGGCCGATGCGGTCCAGCGGGCCGAAGGCGGAGTCCTCGGTGCGCTCCATGGACAGCTTGTCGGGGTGGTAGCTCAGCGCGGGGCCCGTGGTGTTGAGGACCGAGTAGTCCTCGCCGCGGCGCAGGCGGATGGTGACCTCGCCGGTGATGGCGGAGCCAACCCAACGCTGGAGGGATTCGCGGAGCATGAGGGCCTGCGGGTCCAGCCAGCGGCCCTCGTACAGCAGGCGACCCAGCCGGCGACCCTCGTTGTGGTACGCGGCGACGGTGTCCTCGTTGTGGATCGCGTTGACCAGGCGCTCGTAGGCGGTGTAGAGCAGGGCCATGCCCGGGGCCTCGTAGATGCCGCGGCTCTTCGCCTCGATGATGCGGTTCTCGATCTGGTCGGACATGCCCAGGCCGTGGCGGCCGCCGATGGCGTTGGCCTCCAGGACGAGGTCGACGGCGGAGCCGAACTCCTTGCCGTTGATCGTGACGGGGCGGCCCTGCTCGAAGCCGATCGTGACGTCCTCGGGGGCGATCTCGACCGCGGGGTCCCAGAAACGCACGCCCATGATGGGTTCCACGATCTCGATGCCCGTGTCGAGGCGTTCGAGGGTCTTCGCCTCGTGGGTGGCGCCCCAGATGTTGGCGTCGGTGGAATACGCCTTCTCGGTGCTGTCCCGGTAGGGCAGGCCGTGCGCGAGCAGCCACTCGGACATCTCCTTGCGGCCACCGAGCTCGGTGACGAAGGCGGCGTCCAGCCACGGCTTGTAGATGCGCAGCGCGGGGTTGGCCAGCAGCCCGTACCGGTAGAAGCGCTCGATGTCGTTGCCCTTGAACGTGGAGCCGTCGCCCCACACCTGGACGCCGTCCTCGAGCATCGCGTTGACCAGCAGGGTGCCGGTGACGGCGCGGCCCAGCGGGGTGGTGTTGAAGTAGGTGCGGCCGCCGGAGCGGATGTGGAACGCGCCGCAGGCGAGCGCGGCCAGGCCCTCCTCGACCAGGGCGGCGCGGCAGTCGACCAGGCGGGCGATCTCGGCGCCATACGCGCCGGCGCGGCCGGGGACCGAGGCGATGTCGGGCTCGTCGTACTGCCCGATGTCCGCGGTGTAGGTGCAGGGCACCGCGCCCTTCTCGCGCATCCACGCGACAGCTACGGACGTGTCCAGGCCGCCGGAGAAGGCAATACCGACACGTTCACCGACGGGCAGGGAGGTGAGCACCTTGGACATGCCGTAAGTATATGCATCACACTGCATGGTGATGCAACTTCTTCCGCAGGGTGATGTGACGGATGACACTCGCGTGTCACGTTCGGCGCCCCGGCATCCGTCCCGCGGTCATGACTACGACAATCACCATCGCCGCAGCACTCTGGGTCGGGTTCTCCGCCGTGTCGGTCTTCATGCGGGCCAAGTGGGTCGTCGAGCCGCTCGCGGCCTACGGCGTCCCGGCCACGTGGTGGCCATGGCTCGGCGTCGCGAAGGCGGCGGGTGTACTGGGGCTGCTGGCCGGACTGTTCGTCCCGGCCGTCGGCGTGGCGGCCGGCATCGGTCTCGTCCTGTACTTCACCGGGGCCGTCATCACCGTCCTGCGGGCGAGGTCCTACTCACACGTGATGTTTCCGCTGATGTACATGGCTCCGGTCGTCGGCGTCCTGGTGCTGTACTGATCATGATGACCGACGAGTTCGAAATCCATCGCCGATTGGTTTTCTCCGTGGCGTACCGCATCCTCGGCAGCGCGTCCGACGCTGAGGACGCGGTCCAGGACGCGTGGCTCAAGTGGTCCGCCGTGGACCGCTCACAGGTGGCCGACGCCAAGCCGTACATCGTCCGCATCGTCACGAACGTGGCCATGGACCGGCTCCGGTCGGCGCGGTCCCGGCGGGAGGTGTACGTCGGGCCGTGGCTGCCGGAGCCGATCCCCACCGACCCGGGCACGGACAGCGGCGAGTCGCTGTCGATGGCGCTGCTCGTGGTGCTGGAGACGCTGGGCCCGCTGGAGCGCGCCGTTTTCGTGCTCAAGGAGGCGTTCGGGTTCACGTACGCGGAGATCGCCGCCGCCGTCGAGCGCTCCGAGGACGCCGTCCGGCAGGTCGGGCACCGTGCCCGCGAGCACGTGCACGCCCGCCGCCCCCGGTTTCACGCCGGGCAGGCCACCCAGCGCCAGGTCACCGAGCGGTTCTTCGCCGCGGCGACCGGCGGCGACATCAACACGCTCATGCAGCTGCTCGCGCCGGACGTCACCCTGTGGACCGACGGCGGCGGCAAGGTGCGCCAGGCGACCCGCCCGGTCACCGGCGCCGAGCGGGTCGCGGCCTGGTTCGCGACGCTCGGCCAGCGGGCTTATGAAAACGTGGAGCTCGCCGACATGCGCGTCGACCTCATGGAATTCAACGGCGGACCGGGCATCGTGTTCCGCGGCGCCGGCCGGGTCATCGGCACCATGACGCTCGACCTCGACGACCAGGGCCGCATCGCCGGCATCTACAACGTCGCCAACCCCGACAAGCTGCAGGCGCTATGACGCGGGTGCCGCGAAGGCACGGCACCCGCGTCAGCTGGGTGATCAATACCCGTAACGGCTCTTCAGGTGGCGCCACCAGTCCCGCAGCATCCAGGCGTCGAACTCGGTGATCGACGAGGCCGAGCCGGCCTTCATGAGGAAGCCGCCGACGCCGGTGGGCGTCCAGTCGTAGAAGTCGTCGAGGCCGAAGCTATGGCCTATCTCGTGCAGCAGGATGTGGATGTTGTCGTTGTTGAGGGCGCCGACGAAGTACTCGCTGCCGACGCGCTGACCCCAATCGCCGCCGGCGCCGCCGTTCATCCCGGCCGTCAGCCACAGCGACATGTCGTAGTGGTGCGAGGCGCCGCCCGGGCAGTTCGGGTAGTTGCCGCTCTGGTTGAAGAACCGGCCGCACGGCTCCGAGCACTGCGGCGCGTTCTCGCGGATGTTGTTGACGTAGACGTCGACCGAGTTGTCGGACCACTGCAGCGTGGCCCGGTCGCGGACCGCCCAGCCGACGACCTTCAGCGGCACGTTCTGGTACGGCCAGCCGTTGTGCCCGGCCATCACGTCCATCCACTTCTTGAACTGCCGCGCCAGCGACGCGTGGATCTGGTCGCGCAGCGCGGCGCTCACCGGGGCGCTGGAATCCCAACGGACGCAGTAATTGATGCTGCCCCGGTTCGCGAACACCTGGTCCCAGCCGTAGTTGCGGAACCCGTACGGGTTGGAATACGTCGACTCGACGTGCTGCCAGACCTGGTTGAGCGGGGTGACGAGGTTCGCGGGCGGGTTCCAGCCGCTGGTCGGCGGCGGCGTGGTGCCGATCGCGGTGCTGTACGCCCGGAACTCCAGCACGCCGACCGACGCGGCGCCGCTCTGCAGGACGAGCCGCAGCCGGCTGGTGCTGACCGGGGTGAAGTTCACGGCGTTGTACTGGTTCACGGCCGTGGGATAGCCCGACGCGCCGGCCACGTCCACATAGGACGAACCGTTCCACGACTGCAGGCGCCAGCTGCCGGGCGTACGGACGCCGCCACCGTCGTCGAAGAAGTAGATGTCCGATGAGCGGATGGATTGCGTCGACGCCCACGTGAGCAGGACCCACTGCTCGCCCGTGTTCGGCCACGTGCCCCAGCGCCGGTTGACGGTGTCGTTGGAATTCGCGGGGTCGATGCCGTCGTTGACCGCGGCGATGCTCTCCCACGGCGAGGTGTACGAGGCGCTGGCGCTGGCCGACCGGGCCAGGTTGTCGCTCTGTCCGGGGGCGGCCTGCGCGGCGGTCTCCGCCACCGTGAGGCCGCCGGCGAGTATCGCGAGGGTGGCGAGGGGCAGGACGAGTCTTCGCAGCATGAGCGCGGTTCCTTCCGTTGCCGGTTGCCGAAATCCTTTTCGGAACCGTGCCAACGTTGCTCATGCGTGTCAATGCGTTGGTGTGGCGAACTGCCTCCGAAACGCTTGCCGAAATGGTTTCGGCGTGAAAGTTACCAGCGGGACGTGATCAGGTCCTCGAGAGTGTCGAGCGGCAGCGGCCCGTGGGCGAGGACCTCGTGGTGGAACGCGCGGATGTCGAACGCCGGCCCGAGCGCCGCCCGCTCCCGCTCCCTCAGCTGTTGGATTCGCAGCCGGCCCAGCATGTACGCGAGGGCCTGCCCCGGCATCGCGATGTACCGGTCGACCTCGTTGGCGATGTTGGTCTCCGACAGGGCGGTGTTGTCGCGCATGTACGCGATCGCCCGGTCCCGCGACCAGCCCAGATGGTGCATGCCGGTGTCCACGACGAGCCGGCAGGCCCGCCACGCGTCGAACGACACCATGCCGAGCCGGTTCAGCTCCGACGTGTACAGGCCCATCTCGTCGGTGAGGCGCTCCGTGTACAGGCCCCAACCCTCGCCGTGCGCGTCGAAGTAGGTGAACCGCCGGAACCGCGGCAGGTCCGCCCGCGACTGCGCGACCGCGATCTGCAGGTGGTGCCCCGGCACGCTCTCGTGGAACGCGAGCACCTCGTACTCGAACCGGGCCCGCGACTCCGGCCGGTACGTGTTGACGACGTGCGCCCCGGGCCGCGAACCGTCCGCGGCGGGCGCGACGTAGTAGCCGAGCACCGAGTTCTCCGCCTCGGCGGCGTCCATCTCCCGCACCACGCACGGCGCCGTGTCGTACTTCCTGAACCAGTCCGGCACCGCCTCCTCGGCATTACGCAGCGCCGTCGTGACGGCGTCGACGATCTGCCCGGCGTTGTCGAACCGCAGCTCCCGGTCGTCCCTGAGCCGTGTGATGACGTCGTCCGCGCTCCTGGCGTTCAGCGCCCGCCCACCCCGGTCGGCGAACTCCTCCCGCAGCCCCGCCACCAGGTCGAGGCCGATCTGGTGGATCTCCTCCGGCCCGAGCTCGGTCGTGGTGTACGCCGCGATCAGGGTGCGATACCCGTCGGCGCCGCCGGGCACGTGACACAACCCGACCTGCTCCCCTGTGCGGGCGACCGGCAGCAACTGCTCGTCCAGCACGATCCGGAACCGCCGCAACGCCGGTCGCACGTGCTCCGTGACCAGGTCGGCGGCCTGCTTCGTCTGCGCGACGTCGCGCTGCAGCAACGGGTCCCGCTCCAGCGGCGTGCTCAGGTACGCGTCGACCTGCGCGATCGCCTGCCGCACGCCCAGCGCCGTGGGGAACCGCCCGTCCTGCGCGGCCTGCTGGTACCGCGCGACGTGACCGTCGAAGAAGCCGCCGAGCTTCGCGAGCCGGGTCAGGTACGCCGCGTCGCCCGTCGTCGGCATCGTCGAAACGACCTGCGCGACCGGCCCGGCGATGCTGGCCGTCACCGCCACCTCGCTGACGCCGTCCTTGGAGATCCGCTGCTCGTCCCGCAGCAGCCTGCCCAGGATCGTGTGGCTGATCTTCTCCTGCGTGCCGAGCCCGGCCGTCTCGACCGCCTTGAGTTCCGCGTCGACCTGCCGGAGCGCGGCCCGGTGCCTGCCGGCCGCTTCCCTGCCGGGATCGGGGACGTCGGCGTCGTGCCCGTCCACGCCGAACACGGTGGCCGCGAACGGCTCAGCCGCGAAGTGCAGCCGGAAGTACTCATCACCCAACCGCGCCAGCGTGTCCATCGCTCCACCGTATCCGGTCACCAGCTCACGGCCAGCTCGCCGCCTGCGTTGGTGCCCGGCCGAGCCCCGCATGGTCATCACCGCTGAGCGCGATGGCCCGGGTGGCCCGCGTCTGGTCGTCAGCGCCCGACCGCAGCCCAGGTGGCTGGCGGGGTCGTCCGTGTCAGGCGGTCAGCGGCCGCCCTGCTCGCCGGTCGTCGGTGCCCGGCCGAGCCGCGCCTGGTCGTCACCGCTCGGCGCGATGGCCGGGGTGGCCTGCGCTTGATCGTCACCGCCCGACCGCAGCCCAGGTGGCTGGCCGGATCGTCAGTGTCGGGTGGTCAGCAGGGTGCACCAACGACCGGCGAGCAGGGCCGGCGCCCGGCAGCCACCCAAATCTCCGCTCGGGCGGCCCCGTTGGCTGGCGGGGTCGCCCGTGTCGGGCGGTCGGCAGGGTGCACCAACGACCGGCGAGCAGGGCCGGCGCCCGGCAGCCACCCAAATCTCCGCTCGGGCGGCCCCGTTGGCTGGCGGGGTCGCCCGTGTCGGGCGGTCGGCAGGGTGCACCAACGACCGGCGAGCAGGGCAGGCGCCCGGCAGCCACCCGAATCTCCGGTCAGGCGGCCCTGGTGGCTGGCCGGGGCGTCCGTGGCAGGTGGTCAGCGCTTGGCCTGGTCGACCGCCGTCCGCAGCTGGTCCGCGGTGGCCCGGTGGCCGACCGGGTCGTCGAACGTGCCATACGGCGGCCCATACGCCGGCGTGTCCGGCTGGAACCGCCATCCGTCCGCCAGCGTCCCGACGTCGACGGCGTCATAGCCGATGGTGTCCAGGAACTCGACCACGGCGCGCTTCGCGGTCTCGTCGTCGCCGGCGATCGGCAGCGCGCTGCGGTCGTCGGCCTGGCCGGGCCGGGCGAGCGAGCCGAGGTGCTTGAAGTAGATGTTGTTGAACGCCTTCACCACGTGGGCGCCGTCCAGGTGCCGCTGCAGCAGCTCGCTGCTGGTCGTCTCGGCGTTGTCCAGCTCGGCGAACGTGCCGTCGCGCTGCGGGTAGTAGTTGTTGGTGTCGATGACGGCCTTGCCCTTGAGCGGCTCTGCCGGCACCTTGTCGAACGCCTTGAACGGCACGCTCACCACCACGATGTCCCCGGCCGCCGCCGCGTCGGCCGACGTCGCCGCCCGCGCCCGCGGCCCGAGCTCGGCGACGAGATCCTGCAGCGTCTCCGGCCCCCGCGAGTTGCTCACCACCACGTCATACCCGGCCGCGACCGCCAGCCGGGCCACCGTCCCGCCGATGAACCCACTTCCGATGAACCCGATCGTCGTCATACCGCCGACAACCTCGCCCACCACCGACCGATTCCCTCCTGGCCGCTGCGACCAGGGTGATTTGCCGGACACGACCTCATGCGTGGTCCAGGAGGTAGTTGCTGGGCCCCCACTTGATCAGCCACTCCTCGTAGATGCCGGGCCGGCCGCACGCGAGGCACCGCAGCCCGACGCAGATCCACCGCACGTCGTCGTCATCCTCACGCAGCGAGAACCCGACCGCCGCCGCGAACTCCTCCTCGCCGCACACGCAGGCGCAGACCACCTGCACCTCGTCGTCCTCGTCCCAGTATTCGACGCTGTCGGCGATGAACGCGTGCTGCCCGCACCCCAGACACGTCCGCCGGGCGGCCTTCGCCGTGTCCATCACCCGCACCTCGAACCGCCCGCCGCCGCACGACCCGCAGACGGACTCCCGCACCTCGTCGACCGGATACTCACCGACCCCGGGCCGCCGGAGGAAGGCGGCGAGCTCCTCGAAGTCCGAAGCCATGTGCCACCTCCTCCCAACTCACGTCGACGCAGCCGAGCCTATCCACGAGGTACGACACTTTCCCGCGACGACGGCGGCCCCAGGGGTGTCACGTTTCGCGGGCCTCGTACGTCCAGACACCCATGACCAAACGCAGCCCGTTCACGACCGCAGCCCTCGTGCTGGCCGCCATCATCAACGGCGGGCCGGGAGTGTGGGCGTTCTTCGCCCCGCGCTCGTTCTACGACGTCATCGCGACGTACCCGCCGTACAACGAGCATCTGTTCCACGACATCGGCGCGTTCGAGCTCGGACTGACCGCGGCGATCCTGATCAGCCTGGTCTGGCGGGACGGGCTGTCCGTGGCGCTGTTCGGCGGGGCGGTCGGCGCGACCGTCCACGCGGTCGCGCACTTCCTGGACCGTGACCTCGGCGGCCGGTCCAGCGACCCGTGGGCGCTCGGCGCGGTGGCCGTCGTCCTGACCGCCGGTCTCGTCGCACACCGCCGCCGGCGGTAGCCGTGTCGCCGCGCACCGAGCAGGCAACGTCGCCAACAGACGGACACGCCAACGCGAACCTGACGGTCATCCAGCGGTCAGAAGCCTCAGCGCCGCCTGGCCCTGACCGACGTCGTTGGTGGCGCGCACGACGTCGAGGCCGTGGTGCATGCAGTGCAGCTGCGTCATCAGGCCGCCGACGAGCGTCCAGTGCTCGTGCGGGAGGACCGCTTCGATCTCGGCGACGTTGGGCCACGGCGGCAGCCAGCCGCCGCGCGGGCCGGGAATGTCGACGGTCCGGCGGTCAGTCACGGAACCGGGCCAGTGCGCTGGTGAGGGCGTCGAGGCCGGCGCGGCGCTCGCGGACGTCGAGGGACTCCGCGAGGTCCAGCGCCGCCAGCACCGGTCCGGCGCCCGCCAGCTCGGCGACGACGTCGAGGGGCATGTCGGTGGCCCGCAGCGTGAACGGGCCGGCCTCGTCGGGGATCAGGCCGTGGCGGGCGACGATCGCGTCGAGCTCGCCGGCGGCGACATACCCGTCCACAGCCGCCGTCGCGGTCAGGCCGAGCGCCTCGCTCGCCCGGGAGGTGTCCACCACGTGACCGCGGAGCCTGCCCGCGGTGCTGGTGTGGCCGCTGTATCGCGAGGCGACCGCCCTGCCGCGGGCGCGTCCCACCAGCTCCTCGGCGGCCATCGCGTGGAGCTGCCTGCGCAGGCGGGACCGCTGGGCGGTGCCGACCCAGCCGGCGTCGTGGCCGGACAGCAGCGCGACGGCGCCCCAGGAGGTCGGGCTCGACCAGGCCCGCCACCGGTAACTGCCCCGGCTCGCCAGATACCGCTCGACCGACATCGCGTCGATGACACCACGCGCGAGGGACCGCAGCACGCCGGCCGCGACGAGGTGCTGCACCTGGCGGGTGGAGACGCCGAGTCGAGCGGCCGCGTCCCCGACCGTCACCAACTCCATGACAGATAGCTTCGCTTTCACGAAGCTATCCGTCAACGCGCGTGGAGTGTCAACGAGCCCGATGGAGTTCGAAGAACCGGATCGTTTCGGAGAAGTCATCGCCGATGAGGTGCACGGGGGCGCCGGCGTCGACGGGCGGCCGAGCCAGCGGGCGGAGGAAGCGCGGCGCTGGGGCGGGTGGGGTGACGGCCGCGGCGGTGAACGGTCCGCCCGCCGCCTCCAGGGCCGTCGGCCCGCCGATGCCCTCGCCGTGGATGAAGACCTGCGTCGCGAGGCCGGAGTCGATCAGGTGCGCGGCCACGGTGCGGCAGTCGGCGGCGTCGGCGAAGTCCTCGATGTCGACGACCGTGAAGCCGTGCTCGTTGAAGCGCCGCACCTGCTCGAGGTCCGGCGGGCCCGCGGGGACGCGCACGACCGTCGGGCCGCCGGCTGCGCCGTACACCAGCGCCACCAGCAACCGGTCGCCGTCGACGGGCACCGGAAGTCGCGAGGGGGCGGGGACAAGAGCGGACGCGACGACCGTGCGAGCGCCGGCCGGGTCCACGATCGCGAGCTGCTGACCGAGTTCCGGCGCCGAGCCGACCAGCGCCACCGAGGAGCCCCACGCCGTCAGGCAGGGTTTGATTATGCTGTACGGGAGGGGCACGGCCGAGCCGTCGGAGAGCACGAGCCGGTGGGCTGGGCCCTCGCGCACCAGCATGGCGATCCGGCCGTCGGCGAGGAAGCAGTACGACGCGGTGCCCAGCTCCCACGGCGGCGCCGCGCAGTCGGTGGACATCGGTGCGATGGCGGTGCCGTCGTGGCGGAACAGGTTCCACCAGCCGGTCCGGTCGGACATGAAGTACAGCATCCCGTCGGGG
This sequence comes from Dactylosporangium sp. NPDC050588, assembly GCF_040654975.1. Lineage (NCBI taxonomy): Bacteria > Bacillati > Actinomycetota > Actinomycetes > Micromonosporales > Micromonosporaceae > Dactylosporangium > Dactylosporangium sp. NPDC050588. The sequence continues at coordinate 21,412 of NZ_JBFAJA010000099.1, forward strand.
CCCCAGCGCGGCTCGATCGCCGCCTCGTCGCCGCCGCCCGCGACGCGCATCGGGTCGCCGATGTCGCCGCCGGGCTCGTAGCCGGCGACCCACACCTCGCACGCGTCCCACGGCATGTCCTTCGCGCTCCACCACGTCCACGCGAGCATGCCGGCCGCCGGTCGCGGCGACCCGAAGAACCCCGCCGCCTCCGCCAGGACCCGCAGCGGGCCGCCGTCGAGCGGGACCGCCACGAGCGCGTCGCCGGTCGCGTCCTCCCGGACGGCGAGGAGCTCACCGTCGCCGAGCGTGAGGTCGCCGAACGCCCCCTCGGCGACCAGCGCCGAGTCCCGGAACAAGCCGTCGGGCGTGGCGCACCAGACCGCGTCCGGCGCGACCACGAAGTCGCCGCCGCCGTGGACGTGCGCCCCACCGCCGACGCTGACGCCCGGCGGGGTCACGTCGACCGGCTCGCCGCCCGGCTGCCATCGCAGCAGCCGCGCCCCGTCCACCCAGTGCAGCGCGTCGCCGTCGGGGTCATGTCTCAGGTCGTGCACGGCCCCGATTCTCCACGCCGCCGCCCGGCACCCGGCCCTCAGGCGGCCGCTGCCAGTGCGTCGCCGGCCGCGTGCAGGTCAGCCGGTCCCGCAGCCGGGCGAACTCGTGCGGTGCCAGGCCGGCGGCGGACGCGAACTCCTCCACGCTCACGAACCCGGCGCGCCGCCCGCGCTCGGCGACGGTCCGGCGCACCCGGTCCAGCTCGGATCCGCCGCCGGGTTCGGCCCGTACTGAGGCGTGTATGGCCGGAACGCGTCAGGCACGATCGACATCCCGCCGCACGTCGAGGGCGGGCGTGTCGACGTGGGCGTGGTCGGCGGTGCCGGCGCTCTGCACGGTGCGGGCGGCGAGCAGGTCCTCCAGCACCGCGACGGAGTCGAGGCGCTCGCCGCCGAGCAGGCCCTCGGTCCCGGCGCTGATCTGCCCGTCGCTGCCGACGGTGACGACGATGCGCGGCGTGGACGTCACGACACCCTCCCGTCCTCGTCGAGCGCATGACTGTAGCAACGCGCCGCCGCGTCACCGACACGATCGGGCCAGGTGGGAGGCTGACTGTCCGCCACCTCTCACGGCAACGAGTAGTGCCAGCCCTCCCGCCACGCGAAGGGTGCGTCGACCAGGTCCTCCAGCGCGACGCCGTGCAGCAGGTGGTCGAGGGCCCAGCGGTTGGCCGAGTGGGCGATCAGCAGGATCCTGTGCCCCTGCCAGTCCCGCGCGATCTCCGCGAGGAAGTCCCGGGTCTGGTCGACGACGTCCTGGTAGCTCTGCCCGCCGGGGAACGGGTCGGTGATGTGCTTGGACCTGATTCGCGCGAGCTCGGTGACCGGGCCGCCGTTGAGGGTGCCGTAGTCGCACTCCCGCAGGCGGGCGTCCCGGTGGATCGGGATGCCCGAGCCCGCGAACGCGATCTCGGCGGTCTCCACCGCGCGCGCCAGGTCCGACGTGAACACGGCCGAGATGCCGTCGTCCCGGCGGCGCCAGCCCAGCTCCCGGGCGAGATCCCGGCCCGTTGCGGACAGCTCGCCCGGCAGCCAGCCGGTGGCGATCCCCGCTTCGTTGTCCGTGGTGATCGAATGCGTCTCGTACAAGAGCTCTATCGTCATCGTGCCATCCTGCCCGGTCGCCCGGGACGCTGCGGGCGGGTCATGATGGAGGGATGGAAGCGCCGGTGGAGCGGGGGGCCGTTGAGGCCGCGTTGTTGCCGTTCGGGTCGTCGCGGATGTTGCCCGCGGCGGCGTACACCGACCCCGCGGTGCTGGCGTGGGAGCGGCGGCACCTGTTCGCGGACGCGTGGACGTGCGTGGGGCGCGTCGACGAGCTGCGGGAAGGGTGCACGCAGCGGGCGGTCACCGTCGGCGACGTCGGGGTGCTGCTGACCTTCCCGGCCGGGGGCGTCCGGGCGTTCGCCAACGTGTGCCGGCACCGGGCGCACGAGCTGCTGCCGGACGGGGCGTCGAACGGGCGGCCGTCGGCCGTGTGCCCGTATCACGGGTGGGCGTTCCGCCTCGACGGGAAACTCGCGACCGCGCCCGGGATGGGGGCGGTCGACGCCGGCGAGCTCGGGCTGATCGAGCTGCCCGCCGCCGAGTGGGAGGGGTGGCTGTTCGTCAACGCGGGCGCCCGCGCGGAGCCGTTCGTCGAGCACCTGGGGGACCTGGAGCGGTTGCTGCGTCCGTACGGGATGGGCAAACTCCGACTGGGAGCCAGGCACGAATACCGGGTGGCCGCCAACTGGAAGGTGATGATCGACAACTATCACGAGTGCTACCACTGCCCGCTGATCCACCCCGAGCTGTGCAAGGTGTCGCCGCCCACGTCAGGCGACAACTGGGCCTTGCCGGGGGCGTGGGTCGGGGGCTCGATGGACCTGCGGCCGCACGCGACCACCATGTCGTTCGACGGCAGCGGGCCCGGGCACTTCATCCCCGACGCGCCGCGCCGCACGGTGCTGTACGTGGGGCTCTTCCCCAACCTGCTGGTGTCGGCGCATCCGGACTACGTGATGACGCACCGGCTGACGCCCGTCGAGCCGGGGCTGACGACGATCGAGTGCAGCTGGTTCTTCCCGGAGGGGTTCACCGAGACGGCGTACGCCGTCGACTTCTGGGACCTGACGAACCGGCAGGACTGGGCCGCGTGCGAGTCCGTCCAGCGCGGCCTGGCCTCCCCGCACTTCGTGCCGGGGCCGCTCGCCCCCAACGAGGACGCCGTCTACCAGTGGACGACCCTGATCGCCGAGGCGTACCTCGGCCGCGGGATCCGCCTGACCTAGCCGCTTGGCGCCGGCCGGCGCCGCGGCGCTCAGCCCAGCTTCTTCGTCAGGGTCTCGAACTGCAGGTCGTCGCGCAGCGGGCGGCCGAAGCGTTCGTCGCCGTAGGGGAACGGCGACAGCTCGCCGGTCCTGGCGAAGCCGCGCCGCTCGTACCAGGCGATGAGGTCGTCCCGCTGGACGATCACCGTCATCCGCAGCTCGCCGGCGCTCCACTCGTCCCGGGACCGCCGCTCGGCCTCCTCGAGGACCGCCCGGCCGAGCCCGTTGCCCTGCTGCCGGGGGTCGACGGCGAACATGCCGAAGTAGACGTACCCGTCGCGTCGCTCCAGCTGGCAGCACCCGACGACGCCCCGCTCGTCCTCCGCCACCAGGACGAAGCTGGTGCCGATCGCCTCCGCGACCATCTCCGGGTCGGCCCGCTGGCCTTCGAGGAGGTCCGCCTCGGTCGTCCAGCCTTCGCGGCTGCTGTCCCCGCGGTACGCGCGCTGCACCAACTCCACCAGCGCCGGCACATCATTCGGCGTCGCACCCCGGAACTTCACCATGCCGAGCATTATGCAGCCTGCTCAAGAGGGTCAGCGGTGGTCGAGGTAGCTGAGGACGGCCAGGACGCGGCGGTGGTGGTCGCCGGACGGGGGGAGGCCGAGCTTCGCGAAGAGGGAGTTGATCAGGTTGTTGACCGACTTCTCCGCGATGACGAGGCGGGCGGCGATGGCGGCGTTGGAGTGGCCCTCGGCCATGAGGCGGAGGACCTCGGCCTCGCGGCCGGTGAGGCCGTCGAGCGCGGACGGCTGGTGGATCAGCTGCGCGACGACCTCCGGGTCCATGACCGTGCCGCCGGCGGCGACGCGGCGGACGGCATCGACGAACTCGCGGACCTCCGCGACCCGGTCCTTCAGCAGGTAGCCGACGGCACCGGAGCGGTCGGCGAGAAGGTCGCGGGCGTAGAGGCGCTCGACGTACTGGGACAGGACGAGCACCGGCAGGCCGGGCACCGCGCGGCGGGCGGCGACGGCGGCGCGCAGGCCCTCGTCGGTGAACGTCGGCGGCAGGCGGACGTCCACCACCGCGACGTCCGGGGCGGCGGCGACGATCCGGTCGGCGAGGCCCGCGCCGTCGGGGTCGGTGGCGGTGACGTCGAACCCGTACGCGGTCAGCATCCGGGTCAGCCCGTCCCGCAGCAACACCTGGTCCTCGACGATCACGACGCGCACGGTCAAGACTCGCACGGCAGGGACATCTCCAGCACGGTCGGGCCGCCCGACGGGCTGGTGACGTGCAGGGTGCCGTCGAACGCGGACAGGCGGCGCCGGATGCCGAGCAGGCCGGTGCCCCGGGACGGGTCGGCGCCGCCGACGCCGTTGTCGCGCACCGTGATGTGCACCGCGTCGCCCGCGTCCACGAGCGCGATCCGGATCTCGCCGGCACCGCTGTGCCGGATCGCGTTGCCCAGCGCCTCGGCGGTGGCGAAGTAGGCGGCGGCCTCGACGGGTGCCGCCAGCCGCCGCGCCAGCCGCAGATCCAGCTGTACGGTGACCGCGCTGCCCAGCACGAGCGCGTGCACGGCGGCGGCCAGGCCGCGGTCGGCGAGGACGGGCGGGTGGATGCCGCGGACCAGGCCGCGCAGCTCGGTGAGCGCGGCGCCCGCGCCGGTCCGGGCCTCGGCCAGCAGGGCCTTCGCCACCGCCGGGTCGTCGTCGATGACGTCCGACGCGACGCCGAGGTGCATGGCGAGCAGGACCAGCCGCGCCTGGGCGCCGTCGTGCAGGTCGCGTTCGATGCGGCGCAGCTCGGCGGCGGACGCGTCGACGGCGGCCGCCCTGGTCGTGGTGAGCCGGTCGACGCGGGCCGCCAGCCGGGCCGCGGACGTGGGCGCGAGCAGCGCCCGGGCCAGCGCCGACTGGGCCCGGATCAGGTGGCGCGGCAGCCACACCGCGACGACCGTGAGGCCGGCGCCGACCGGCACCAGGATCCAGGTCAGCGGTCCCGAGCGGCCGGTCCACTCCAGCACCGCCGGGTCGTAGCCCGTCGGCGACGGCAGCAGGGCGCGCAGCGCGGGCGCGGTCACGCACTGGACGGCGGCGAGCCACAGCGCGACGGCGATCACGAAGCCGCCGACGCCGGCCACGAACTGGCACGGCAGCCACAGCAGGTCCCGCCACGTCGCCGGGTCACGCACCACGGTCCGCAGCCGGGCCAGCGGCCGACCGGTGATCGGCACGTACGGGGCGGGCACCGCCGCGGCTCGGCGCTGCACGCCCGCCAGCCTGCGGCAGGCCCACAGCGCGGCCGCGAACAGGAGCACTCCCGCTCCGGCGGCGAGGCTCGCCGGTACAGACGCCGCAAACGAAACCAGCAGCACCGGGGCCGGCAGTCCGACGGCCGCGCCCACCGCGAGCCGGCGCAGCTCGGCCAACCGATCACGAAAGCGGTTCACGGCACCGACGGTAGGCGGCGCCGGGGCGGGCCGGACAGGGTGCGGACACCTGAATGCATCGGGGTGTCGCCGCCCTGGGCCGGCCTGCCCCGCGACGGCCAGGCTGAGCGGCATGCGAAGGATCATGATGGCGATCGCGGCGGCGGTGCTGGTGGCGGCGCCCCTGACCGTGGGAACGCCGGCACAGGCCGCACCCGAGGGATTGACGGCGACCGAGGTGACGTTCACCGGCAACGGCGGCGTCACGCTGCACGGCACCGTGCTCGCGCCCACCGGAGGGGATGCCAGGAAACCGGCCGTCGTGCTGCTGGAGGGCGCCGGCAGCCGGGGCCGCGGCTACCTGCGCGCCGAGGCCGAGGCGTACGCGCGGCACGGCATCGTGACGCTCACCTACGACAAGCGCAGCACCGGGTACTCCCTGGTGCACCGCGACTACTCGGTGCTGGCCGACGACGCGCTCGCCGGGCTGCGCCTGCTGCGTGCCCGGCCGGACGTCGATCCCGAGAAGACCGGGCTGTGGGGGCTGTCGGAGGGCGCGTTCGTCGCCCCGATCGCCGCGAACCGCTCGACCGACGTCACGTTCGTCATCACCGTCGGCGCGGTCGGCATGACACCGGCGGAGGAGACGGCGTGGGCATACGGGCAGTACCTGCGCCACGCCGGCGTCCGCGGCCCGCTGCCCCGGCTCATGCAGACCAGCGTGGTGCGCGCGACGATCGACTTCGGGCTCTTCGCCGAGGCCGGCTTCGACCCGGTGCCGCACTGGGAGCGGGTCCGCCAGCCGGTCCTCACGCAGTGGGGCGAGCTCGACCGCGACGCCGTGCCGTCGCTCAGCAGCCGGCTCATCGGCGGGGCGCTCGACCGCGGCGGCAACCCGCACCACACCGTCCGGGTCGTCGCCGGCACCAACCACGACCTGCACCGCACCGAGGACGACGGCTTCGATCGCCTGCCGCTCCTCCCGGCCGGCTACGGGGACTTCGAGGCCGCCTGGATCGCCGACCCATCCATCGAGGCGCCGGGCGTCGCGTTCCCCGCGGAGGCGGCGATCGTCGACAGCGCGCCGCGCGGCTGGTGGGACACGACCTGGGCGCGGCTGGCGACCGCGGCGCTGCTGCTGGGCGCGCTGGTCGCGGGCGTGGTCAGGCGCGGGGCGTGGCTGCCGGCCGGGCTCGTCGCGGCCACCGTCGCCGGCACCCTCGCCTACCTGTTCTTCCTGCTCGTCGTCGCGGGCAAGGTGGCCGGCCCGGTCGTCCTCGGCCAGCCCCTCGCCTGGCTCGCCCTGCAGCTGCTCGCCGTCTCGACCGTGGCGGCGGCCGCCTGGCGGCGCCGGCCCATCGAAGGGGCACTCTTCGCGGTCTGGGCCGTCCAGTGGTTGACGTCTTGCTGAGGGTGCATTAGCTTCGCGTCTACTGCAAGCCGCTTCCCGAATCGGATCCGCCCGCAGCCGATTCCGGCAGGCAGCTCCCATCTTCGGAGGCCCGTGTGACCCCGCATCGGCGCGACGTCCTCAAACTCATCGGTGCCGGCACCGCCGGAGCCTTCCTGCCCGTTGCCCTGCCCGTTGCCCTTCCCGTTGGCCTGGACAGTCCGGCGCAGGCCGCCGGCTCGGCCGTGGTCCCGCTCGACGGGGACTGGCGCTTCGCGACCGACCCCGGCGGCATCGGCGAGGCGTCCGGCTGGGCCACGCCCGGCTTCGACGACTCCGGCTGGGCGACTCTGCGCATCCCCGGCAACTGGGACGTCCACGACGCGTGGGCCGGCTACCGCGGCTGGGGCTGGCACCGGCGCACCGTCCCGTCGCCCGCGATCAGCGCCGGGCAGGTCGTCCGGCTGCGGTTCGAGGCCGTCTACCACCGGGCCAGGGTCTGGTTCAACGGCGCCTACCTCGGCGAACACACCGGCGGCTACACGCCGTTCGAGTTCGACGTCACGAGCCGGCTCGCCGCCACCAACACCGTCGTGGTGGCGGCGAGCAACACCTACAGCATCGGCGCCTGGTGGCCGTGGGGCGGGATCAGCAGGTCGGTGTCGCTCACCGTCGACGCCGCCGTGCGGATCGAGCGGCAGCACGTCATCGCCACCCCGGACCTGACGACCGGCACGGGGGCGGTCGTCAACTGGGTGACGGTGTCCAACGCCGGCGCGACCGCGAAGACCGTCACCGTGCGCAGCGCGTTCCCGTGGGGCACCCCGGCGACGACGATCACCGTGCCCGCTCGGGGCACCGCCGAGGCGAGGCTTTCCAGCAGCGTCCCATCCGGCGGGTACGCGCTGTGGGGGCTGGACCGGCCCACCCTGTACACCTGCGAAACCACCGTCCTGGACGGCGTGACCGCGCTGCACGTGAAGTCGGACCGCTTCGGCTTCCGCAAGGTCGAGGTCCGTGGCACGGCGCTGCTGCTCAACGGCGAACCGGTCCGGCTCAACGGCTACAACCGGGTCGGCGACGACCGGGTCGCCGGCGCGACCGAGCCGACCTACCTGGTGCGGCGCGACCTCGACCGGATGAAGGCGGCCGGGGCCGGCCTGATGCGCATCCACCACGTGCCGCAGACGCCGGAGCTGCTCGACTACGCCGACGAGATCGGCATGCTGCTCATCGAGGAGATCCCCGTCTGGGGCACCGGCGCCAACCTCGACCCCGCCGACGAGGTCACCCGCGCCGAGCTGCGCGACATGATCCGCCGCGACTACAACCACCCGTCGGTCATCGCCTGGTCGGTGGCGAACGAGATCCGCGGCACCAGCGCGGAGGGCATGACGTTCGTCCGCGAGATGATCGCCTACATCAAGTCCACATTGGACAGCACCCGCCTGTGCACGTACGTCAGCAACACCTACGCGGGCGCCGCCACGCCCGGCGCGGAAGCGTTGCAGTACACGGACTTCGCGTGCCTCAACATGTACGGGAACTTCGCCGGCAACGTCGACCACGTGCACGGCCTCTACCCCGACAAGCCCATCTTCGTGTCGGAGTACAGCTCGGACAGCTTCACGTTCCCCACCAGCCGCGAGGACGTCGACTTCCGCACGACCAGCGACGCGGCGGCCCTCGCTTATCCGTCCAGGCCGTGGGTGGTGGGCAGCTCGCACTGGACCTTCAACGACTACCGCAGCGGCTACGGCGGCTCGTCCCCGGACCAGGTGCGCGGCTGGGGGATCCAGAACGTGTGGGGCCAGCGGAAGCGGGCCTACGCGCAGTTGCAGGCGACGAACGCCCTTGTGGGGCTGGGCCTTCTCTCTTCCGGCGGGCTGACCGTGTTGTCGCTGTCGGTCAAGGATGGTCCCGCCCGGATCCTGCGCGGGCACCGGCTCGCCTGGCAGGTCACCGACGCGGCCGGCACCGTGATCGACGGGCGGCTGCTGCCGCTGCCCGACGTCGCGCCCGGGAGCCCCACGCTGCAGCGGGCCGTCCGGTGGACCGACCCCGGCACCGCCGTGCGGCAGCGGCTGACGCTGCTCGCGCCCTCCGGCCACGAGGTCGCGGTGTCCACATCGGACGTCCGGGTGCCGGCGGCGCCGACCATCAGCTCCGTGCAGGCCGCGAACGGCGCCGTCCGCGTCGTCTTCGACCGGGTCGCCAACGCCGACGGCTACCGGGTGCTCGCCTCGACCGGCGCCACCAGCGCCGACACCATCAACGGGTTCGCCGACGTGACGCTGGCCAACGGGGTCGCGGCGCAGGTGCGGGTGGTCGCGTTCAACGGCGCCGGCACGTCGGCCGCGTCCGCGCCGGTCACCGTCACGCCCGGCGGCACCCTCGCGCTGCCGCCGAAGGTCCAGGACGTGGTGCCGGTCGACGGCGGGCTCGTGCTCGGCTTCATCGTCGCGCCCGGGGCGGCCGACCACCAGGTGGAGGTGCAGGGCGGCCCGGCGTTCACCACCGCGCTCAAGGGCTCGGTCCGCATCGTGACCAGCGGCTCCGCGGTACGCGTCAAAGGCGACAACACCGTGTGGAGCGCATACGTCTCGCCGTCCGAGGGCTTCGCGGCCCACGGCGCGCTCGCCGCGGACGACCGGGTCGCGGTGCGGATCACCCCCGACCCGTTCGCGGAGCGCTACGAGGTGACCGCCACCGGCGGCGGGCGGACCGTGACGCGCGTCGTGGAGTCCTCGGCGGTGGAGCTGCTGACCGTCGCCGGCCTGGTCGCCGACGCTGCTCAGAGTGTCGTTGTCCGCTGCGGTACGAGCGGTGGCTGGTCGGATCCGGTCACCGTGGCCACCCGGACGGTCCCGGTGCTCCCGGCGGGTGCGCCGGCCACGCCGACCGGGCTCGGCAGCTCGACCAGCGGGGGTGTGACGACGCTCGTGTGGTCCCCGGTGCCCGGCGCCGCCGGCTACCTCGTCGCCGCCACCGACTGCGGATCGCTGCCCACCACGGTCGTCACCTCGGCCGCGTCGCTGGTCGTGGGGGCCGCGTCCGCGGTCGCCGGCGTCGCCTACCGGGTCACGGCCATCGGGGAGGGCGGCGTCAGCGCCGCGTCAGCCGGCTACGTCGTGCCCGGCACGCCGGGGCCGCGGCAGGTGACGGTCACGCCCCTCGACACGGCCGCCGACTGCGCCGGCAACGTCCGCTACCGCGAGACCGGCACCTGGCTGGCGAGCAGCCTGCCGGGCGTGGACGGCACCCCGAGCCGGTACAGCAACACCGCCGGCTCCACCGCCACCTGGGCGCCGACGCTGCGGGCCGCCGGCACGTACCGGGTCGAGGTGTGGGTGCCGGCGAGCAGCAGCAGCACGACCGCGGCCGCGTACCAGGTCACCCACGCCGGCGGGACGGCCCCGCTGACGGTGAATCAGGTCAGCGTCGGCGGCGCCTGGTACACGCTGGGCACGTGGTCGTTCGTCCAGGGCGCTTTGGGGAAGGTCGTCCTGACCGCCGGCACCACGTTCGCCCGCGCCTCGGCGGTCCGGTTCACGCCCGCATGACGTTTCGCGCGGGCGCTCTGTTTCGCGCGGGCGCTCTGTGGCGCGCCGGCGTGGTGTGTCGCGATGGCGTGGTGTCGCGCCGGCGTGGTGTGTCGCGCCGGCGCGAAAACCGGCTGCCGGCGCTGATTCCGCGGTGCGAGGATGGGCCGATGTCGTTCACCATCAGACCCGTGCAGGCGTCCGACTGGCCGCTGGCGAAGGAGTTCCGGCTCGCCGCTCTGCAGGATCCGGTCGCGCCGATCGCGTTCCTGGAGACGTACGAGCAGGCCGTCGACCGGCCGGACGACTTCTGGCAGGGGCGTGCGGCCGATGCGGCGCTCGGTGAGACGGTCCGCCAGTTCATCGGTGAGTCTCCCGAGGGCCGCTGGCTCGGCTCGGTCACCGTCCTGGTCGAGCCCGCCGGCGTCGAGGATTTCTGCGGCCAGACCGCGCCGTTCGCCCAGACGCACGTCGTCGGCGTCTTCGTGCGCCCCGAGGCGCGCGGCACCGGCCTGGCCCTCGCCCTGTTCGACGCGGCGGTCGCCTGGTCCCGGACCCAGCCCGTCGACCGGGTCCGCCTCTACGTGCACGAGTCCAACGCCCGCGCCCAGGCGCTCTACGAGAAGGCCGGCTTCAAGCGCACCGGCGTCGAGGTGACCCTGTCGGCCGGCCCCGAGTTCGAGTACGCCTTCCCGCTGGTGCCCTCACTCCCCGAGGTACGCGACCTGGGGTGATCCCGTGGCGGGCCGGACCTCGTACCCCCACCGGCGCAGGGCCTGCAGCATCTTCGCCACGCCCGGCGGGTTGGCGGAGTGGACGAGGACGACCCCGATGTCGAACGGCCTGCCCTCGAACGCCGCCATCTCCAGGACCTCCACCACCGGCCAGATCGTGTCGTCGCCGCCGAGGTCGTGATCCAGCCACAGCTCGTCGATCCGCGCCTCCCGGTGCCGGCGCAGCGCCTCGACGCCCGCCGCGCTGGTCCGGGCGACCTCGGCCGCCCGGCCGTCCACGAAGGACCGCAGGTCGTCGACGAGGATCACGATGCTCACGCCGGCCATCACAGGTGGCGCAGGAACTCGAGGTCACGGCGGCCGGTCCAGATGGCCATGCGCTGGAAGGGCCGCTCCGAGCGGGCCTTCGGGTCGGCGCCCGCGTCGAGCAGCGCCCGCACCAACGCCGGGCTGCCGTAGGTGACGGCCGGGTGCAGGGGCGTCTCGCCGTTCACGTCGCGGGCGTCGACGTCCAGGCCGGCGGTCAGCAGCCGGGGCAGGATCGCCAGGTCGGCGTCGAACAGCCACGGCAGCAGGTGCAGCAGCGTGCGGCCCCGCTCGTCGCGGACGTGCGGGTCGATGCCGGCGTCCAGGGCGGCCGCCACCGCTGGGCCGTCGCCGAGGTGGACGAGCCGCAGGAGGTCGCGGCGCAGGCCGCGCATCTGGCTCGGCATCCGCACCGCCGGGTCCCGCCAGCCCTCCTGGGCGGCGACGCAGCCGCGGACCGGGCCGCCGAACGCGCGCATCGCCCGCTCGCGCTGGATCTCGGCCGGCGAGTCCTGGATGTGGATGGCGCCGTCGCGCAGCACCACCTCGTGGGTCGTCCCGGTGCAGTAGATCCGCACACGGTCCTTGATGCGGACCGTTGGTGGTGCGGGCGTCGTACCGGCCGGGAACAACGCCTCGTGCACCAGCGGATGCAGCTGGTCGGGGCGCAGCGACCCGCGCAGCATCCCGGTCAGCTCGTCCGGGCGGCGGGACAGCACGGACGGCAGCCGCGGCACGCGGGCCAGCTCCAGGCCGAACTCGGCGATCTCCGTGCGCTTCCGGTCGTCGTCGGCCTGCCCGTACGGCACAGCGGCGACCAGCCGGGCCCGGGGGCGCGGCGTGTCGAGGCGGTCCAGGACGAGGCAGCGGCCGGGGCGGTCGATCCGGACGAGGCCGCAGTGCTCGTCGACGTCGGTCGGCATCGGGTCGGGGCGCGGCGGTTCTCCTTGGGGACCCCAGTATTTGGGTCCTTCTTGTCTCTTGGGCTTCGCCGGGGGTGTCGCATCGCGCAGGTTTGTCACGTATTGGGCCACGCGGCGGGCCGCCTCGGGCAGCGTCGTGTGCACCGGCCGCAGCCGGGTGAGCGACTGCTCGATGACGGCCTGCCTGCTGTTGCGCAGTTCGTCGTCGGTGCGGCCGGGTGCGAACGCCGCCGGGTCGATGCGCTCCCGGCCCCACCTCGGGTCGAACAGCAGGACCTCGAGCTCGAACCCGGCCGCCGCCCACGCCTCGGCGTGCCGGCCCTCGTCGTCCAGCCGCATCGCCTGCTCGGCAACGGTTTCCGGCTGTGTCGTCCTACGCTCGCCGGTGTCGGTGAAGAACGGCAGGTGGGTCGTGCCGCCGCAGCGTGCCAGGAGTTCCTTCGTACACCGGGAATCCCAGCGGTCGCGGAGCAGCAGCAGCGAATGGTCGCGCTTGCCGGGCGCGGTGGCGTCGAGGCGCTCGAACGTCAGCCGGATCCGCTGCGGCTCGTCGAGGTTTCCCGGCGGCCTCGCGACCAGCGCGTACGCGTCGGGGAACACCGCCAGGGGCAGGCAGAGCCCGGGGCGCAGCAGGCCGTCGCCGGGGCGTTGCGGCAGGTGCCAGCGCAGCAGGTCGGGCACGAGGTGGCGCAGGTCGTCCTCGATCCGCCCGGCGACCTCTGTGCCGTGGGCGTTGCCGATCGCGGGCAGGTCCACGTCGACGTCGACGCCCGCGGTCTGGCACGCGCCGCGCCAGTCGCCGGCGAGCCGCCGCTCGGTCGCCCGCTCGACCATCCACCCCAGCACCACGGCCCGCCTTTCCAGTCCAAGCCCGCCTTTCCTGTTCAAGGCAGTGCCGACCGGATTCGAACCGGCGTCCTTCCGACTATGAGACGGACGCGACCACCTCTGCGCTACGGCCCTGCCGCGGCCGAGTTTAACGACAGCAGGCACCTTCCCAGGTCCGTCAGCTCGACGGTGACGCCGGGCTCCGGATGCACCGCCCACGGCGCGGTGCCCCACATGGCGGCGGCCTCGGCGGCCGCTTCCGAGTCATCCGCGAACCCGGCGACCGCGACGGCGCCGTGGCGGGCGAGGGACGCGAGGGTGTTGCGGATGGCGGTGGCGGCGATGCCGGCGAACAGGTCGGGATCCCTGGCCGGAAGGCGGCTCTCGTGCTCGTCGATCAGCCGGTCGGTCAGTTCCACCAGCTCGGCCTTTCCCTGTTGTACGGCCAGCAGGTCGAGGAACAGCGGGGTCCACGGGTCGACCCACTGGCGCAGCTGCGCGGTGCCCTTCTCCGAGTGCAGCGGGGTGATCGGGTGGATGAGCGCGTCGGCGAGGTCCACCCACAGGTCGAGCGCTTCCTGCGGCTGTGTCTTCCCGGCCAGGACGTCGTCGACCAGGGCCGCCCCCGGTCCGCGGACGACCCTGGTGCGGCGCAGCTGGACGACGTCGAACTCGATCGCGATCAGCCACAGCGGCGTCAGGATCGGCTCGGCCGTGCTCCGGTGGCCGAGCGCCGCGAGCAGCGCGGGCCGGTCGGCCTTGCGCAGCTCACCCCGGTCGTCGAGCGCCCGGCCGTCGCCCCCGACCCAGCCGGCGAGCGCGGCGAGGTCCCGCAGCAGCGCGCTCTCCCTGACCTGCTCGTGCAGCGGCTCCTCGACCTTCTGCTGTTTCCGCTTCTGGTGTTCTGTCTTTGCCGGCGCGTCCGCCTTTGCCGGCGCGTCCGTCTGCTGCGGTTCGTTCGTCTGGTCCGGTTCGCTTGCCTTCGCTGGTTCGCTTGCCTTCGCTGGTTCGCTTGCCTTCGCTGGTTCGCTTGCCTTCGCTGGTTCGCTTGCCTTCGCTGATTCGCTCGGCTTCGCTGGTTCTCTTGCCTTCGTCGGTTCGCTTGGCTTCGCTGGTTCGCCTGGCTTCGCTGGCCCGTTCGGCTGGTCCGGCGGGGTCGTCTTCGTCCGCTGCGGAGGCCGGGTGCTCATCGTGACGGTGCCGCCGTCGATGATGACGTGGCCGGTCGCGTACCCCTCGCGCTCCTCCATCAGCCGCCCGAGCACCTCCCGGCGCTCCTCCGGCTCCCGCGCGCTGAACTCCGCCGCCCACGCGTCGATCTCCGCCGGGTCCCCGTCGGGCCTGACGCCGTCCTGGAGCATCGCGGTGAAGATCCGCTTCTCCAGCTCCCACCGGCTCGTGTCGGCCATCGCGGCCGGGAACTTCGCCGTGAGCCGGTCCACCTCCTTGAGCAGCGCGGCGGGCTTGGCGCTCGCCGGGTGCAGCCGGTCCGTGGCGTCGAGGAACCGCAGGAACTCCCGCACCGTGCCGACCCCGTGCTCGGTCAGCCCCCACGCGTCGACCTGCCGTGGCACGACGGCGTTCATGAGCAGCTCGTGCACGTCCCCACTGCGCCACCGGGTCGGGTCGGGCCGCTCCAGCCGCTCGGCCCGCACCCGCAACAACACCGCGATCCGGTCCCGCTCGGCCTCGCCTGTCGATTCCCACGCTGCGAACTCGTCGACGAGCCGCCGCTGCAACCGGTACGCCATTCACCGACCCTATCCGTAGCTCAGGTCACCAGTTTGCTGAAGAAGTCCCCGAACCCCTTGCCCAGCGCACCGATCAGCCCCAGGAGCCCTTGGGCGACGCTCGCCGCCGCCTGCGGCCGGAACGCGATGAAGTAGATGATGAATGCCCAAGCGGCGTAGGTCAGCGTTTTCTTCACTGTCATCGGTCGCCCCGTGCGGTTGTCGTTCAGTCGTGTGCCGATCCGCCGACTACCCCATCGCCACAGCCCTAACCGCCCGTTTCCTCAGTGCTTCGTTCACCGCTTCACGGACCGTTCGATGAGGTCAACGGCACTGCGCGGATCGTCGACCTGGATCACCAGCCGCGCATACCGCTCGTCGGCGAGCTCCACGACAATGGCCTTCTCCGCGTCCCGCACATCCCAGAACACCCTCTCCCCGTCAAGGCGAAACGTCCCCGCCGTGATCACATTCGGGATGTGCGACCCAGCCGTCCTGATCCCTTTCGGCTGCCGCACCATTCCCGGGTCCGCCGTGGCCCCCCGCACGTTCGCCAGCGGAATCTCCAGCCTGCTCTTGAGCGCCCAGAGCTTGTCCAGCCCTTCCATCTCCACAACGAGGTTCCCCGAATCGATACTGACCGTCGCCATCCCCATCACTCCTTAGCTTCTTTGCCCGGTCCGCGCCCGCAGCCGCAGCCCCAACAGCTCCGTGGCCCGCTCCACTCCAACGGCGTCATCCAGCCGAGCGAGCGCACCCCTGATCAACCCGGCGACCTCGGGATCACCCGGCGCCTGCTCAACGGCCGCCAGCAGCAACAGATCCAGCACGCCCCCCTCGACGAGCGAGGCATCCCGGCCGCCGTCCTCCGGAGCCGACTTCTCGATGGCCGCGAGCGCCGGCTCAAACTCGTGCTCGAGATACCACCGCAACGCGGTCAGATAGAGCCCCCGCTTGCTGCCGAACGTCTTGTACAGGCTGTTCCGATGCACTCCCAACCCATTGACCAGGTCATCCACGGACAACCCGTCGTAGGCGCGTCCCGCGAACAGCCGCACCGCCGCCCGCGTCACCACCTCTTCGTCAAAGCCTCTCGGTCGCCCCACCCCTCAGACGGTACGAGTAAAGGAACGATCAGTCAAGAACGAACGTTCCTAAATACTGCCGACACCCTCACCAACCGTCCAAGGTGGAGCACGCCCGGCCGGCCTCCGACGCCGAACCCGCAGCACCTGCCCAATGGGTGCCGCCGACGCGCACCCCCACGGGACGGGTCGTCGCGCGGGTCGACAGAGCGCCCGACAGCCCCACGTCGAAGCGCGCCCACTCGCCTGTCTCTCAGCGACTGTCGAGCTCTCGGTAGCGGGCGAGGGCCTGGTCGGCAGTCCAGCCGTGGGCGCTTCAGCCATAAGCGGTTCGGGCGCGAGCGGTTCGGGCGCGAGCGGTTCGGGCGCGAGCGGTTCAGGCGTGAGCGGTTCAGGCGTGAGCGGTTCAGGCGTGAGCGGTTCAGGCGTGAGCGGTTCAGGTGTGAGCGGTCCTGGCGAAGGCGGTGCGCTGGCGGGCGCTGGATCGTCGACCGGCTCACCGTGACCCAGGTGGCCGCCGCCGGCGACGCGTCCGCCGCACAGTGCCGTGGCGGTCGACGGTGCCGCCGTTGCCAGGATGCGAGCGTTGCGGAGCCTCGTCAGCTTCGCTGCGTGGCGGGCCGCCAGCCCGTGCGTGCGGACCTCGGCGAACTCCGCCCTCACCCGCCGCCTCTCCTCGCACCGCCGGTCGAAGGCTGCGGCCTGCGCGGCGCGGCGAGCTGCCATCCACTCGTCCGAGCCGAACGGCGCCGACGAGGTGGAATCTGTTGCTGGCAAAGCGGATCGCATGGGCTGCCTCCCCCCGGTAGGCGCTGCACTCCATCGTCGGGGTCGCACGATCCCGCGTCCAGCGGCGTCGCCAACTGTCACCCAACGCCACCGAACCCAACACCGAGAGTTGCATTGCGGCGTCGCGGGTGACCGCGGCGGGTGAAGTCGTCTAACCTTGGGGTCGGCGCTCGGGGCGCCAGCAGTCCGCGCGAAGGGCGAAGCCCACCTGGTAGATCGAGGCAGTGCCGGCATCACCTCCTTTCCGGCCTGAGTTTGCGGGCACCAGGCGCACGGACAAGGAGGCAGTCGTGCCGACCCGTCGTCTTCCCGATCAACCCGACGTCGAGCAGCTCCGCAACCAGGCCAAGGCGCTCCAGCGGCGCGTGCGTGACGGCGATCCGCAGGCGCTGGAGCTGTTGCGGGAGTTCCATCCCAGGCACCGCGACGTGCAGCCCGCGACCGTCAAACGGGCCGACGCGCAGCTGGTGGTCGCGCGGTCCTACGGGTTCGCAAGCTGGCCGGCGCTGCGGGCGACGCTGGACGTGATCGGCAAGTTCGCCCGATCGCCGCACCAGCAGAGGCCCGCCGGCGCGGCGGACGAGTTCTTGGTGCTCGCCTGCCTTACCTACGGTGGCGACGACCCGCGGCGGTGGGCGCGGGCGCGGCAGATGCTCGACGAGCGGCCCGAGCTGGCCGGGCACTCCATCTACACCGCCGCGGCGGTCGGGGACGTCGCGGCGGCGCGGCGGATCCTCGACGCCGATCCCGGCGCGGCGGATCGGCAGGGCGGCCCGCACAGGTGGGAGCCGCTGCTGTATCTGGCGTATTCGCGCGTCGACAGCACGGCGGCGGGGCACTCCACAGTGGAGGTCGCGCGGCTGCTGCTGGAGCGCGGCGCCGACCCGGCTGCGGGGTTCCTGTGGGACGGGTTGACGTCGCCGTTCACGGTGCTGGCGGGGGTGTTCGGCGGTGGTGAGGGCGGTCAGCCCGCGCACCGGGACGGGCCGGCGCTGGCGGAACTGCTGCTCGAGGCGGGAGCCGACGCGAATGACAGTCAGACGCTGTACAACCGCGGCCTCCATCAAGACGATGACTCGCACCTTCCCGTGCTGTTGCGGCACGGGCTCGGGCGCGGTGACGGCGGGGTGTGGCACCGGCGGCTCGGGCCGACCCACCCCACGCCTGCGCAGCTGCTGCAGGACGAGCTGATCAAGGCGGCGCAGCACGGGGCGGTCGAGCGCGCGCGCCTCCTGGTGCGGCACGGCGCCGATCCGCGGGGTCTGGGCACCGGGCATCCCGTGTTCCAGGGGCTCGACGCGTTCTCGACGGCCGTG
The DNA here is from genome assembly GCF_040654975.1 of Dactylosporangium sp. NPDC050588. Taxonomy (NCBI): domain Bacteria; kingdom Bacillati; phylum Actinomycetota; class Actinomycetes; order Micromonosporales; family Micromonosporaceae; genus Dactylosporangium; species Dactylosporangium sp. NPDC050588. Next base: position 39,280 of record NZ_JBFAJA010000099.1, read on the forward strand.
TTGTACGGCAATGCCGACGTGGCGGAGCTGTTCGGGGGCGACGGAGACCCGGTGCTGCGGTTTCTGGGCGCCTGCATGCGCGGTGACGCGGCCGCGACCAGTGACCGGCGGACGGCGGAGCTGGCGATCGCGGCGAAGCCGCACCATCTCGTCGCCGCGGCGAAGCTCGGCAGGACGGGCGCGGTGCGGCTGATGGCGGAGCTGGGGTTCGAGTTCAGGGGCACGTTGGCGCTGCACGAGGCGGCGTACCACGGGCACCTCGACACGGTGCGGGCGCTGGTCGAGCTGGGCGCCGACCCGGGGCGGACAGATCCGTCGTTCCACGCCACGGCACGGGGCTGGGCGGAGCACAACGAGCAATGGGTGGTGGCGGACTACCTGGCGTCCGTGGAACGTTCGCGGACCGAGTAGGACACGGCCATGGTCACGAGGTCAGCGCTGTCGAAGCGCTTGACATGGTCCCGGGGCATCCCCAGCATGGGAGCGCTTCCATCCATGCTCTCCGATTGGACCGTCATGAAGATCGGAATTCGCCGCGGCGCCGTGATGGGCGCGGCGCTGCTGCTCGCGGCCGTTCCAGCGGTCGCCGTTCCGGGGGCCGCCATGGCCGCCGACCCCGTCGCAACCACCGTCACCGTCAACGCCAAGGCCGGCCTGGCGACCGTCCCCGACACCGCTCTGGGCGTCAACGACGCGATCTGGGACGCCGAGCTCGGCACCACCGCGGTGTCCGACCTGCTCGGCGCCGCCGGCGTGCAGATGCTGCGGTATCCGGGCGGCTCGTATGCCGACATCTACCACTGGCGCGACCACACCGCGCCCGGCGGTTACGTGGCGCCGAACACCGACTTCGACACGTTCATGGGCTCGGTCCGCCGCATCAACGCCCAGCCGATGATCATCGCGAACTACGGCACGGGTACTGCCGAGGAAGCCGCCGACTGGGTCCGCTACGCCAACGTGACCAAGGGTTACGGCGCGAAGTACTGGACGATCGGCAACGAGAACTACGGCAACGGCCACTACGGCTCCGCGTGGGAGGCGGACAACCACGCCGACAAGAGCCCGCGGGCGTATGCGGAGGGCGTGGTCGCGTTCGCCGCGGCGATGAAGGCCGTCGACCCGACCATCAAGATCGGCGCGGTGCTGACCACACCGGGCAACTGGCCCGACGGGCTGGTCGGCTCGGGCGACGCCGGCACGTGGAACCAGGTCGTGCTGTCCGTCGCCGGGCCGTCGATCGACTTCGTGGACCTGCACTGGTATCCGGGCGGCGGCACCGCCGCGGAGTCCCTGACCAAGACCGAGCAGATCGACGACATCATGTACCTGACGCGGCAGCAGATCGCCCGCTACGCGGGTACCGGCGCCGGCCGCATCAAGGTCAGCTTCACCGAGCTGAACGTGGGCGTCGGTCTGAACACGCAGCCGGGAGCGCTGTTCCTCGCCGATGCGTACACCAGCCTTCTCGCCAACGGGGTCTTCACCGTCCAGTGGTGGAACGTGCACAACGGCATCGGCACCGTCTCTACCGTCGCCGGGCAGACCGACTACGGCGACTTCGGCCTGCTGTCCAGCGGCGGTTGCCAGACCGGCGGCACCGTGTGCGAGCCGGCGATGAACACGCCGTTCGCGCCGTATCACGCACTGAGCGTCATGAAGTCGTTCGTCCGCCCGGGCGACCAGCTCGTCCGCGCCGCCACCGGGGACCCGCTCGTGGCCGCGCACGCCGCCCGCCGGTCCAACGGGGACCTCGCCGTCCTGCTCATCAACAAGGACCCCGACAACGCGCGGTCCGTCAGCCTCAAGTACTCCGGCTGGTCCGCCGCGTCGGGCGCGCCGACGGTCACCACGTTCCGCAACGGTGACAGCGCCCCGTCGACCGCGACGGCGGGCACGGCGGCGGCGCAGACCATCGCGCCGTACTCGCTGACGCTGCTCGTGCTCCACCCGTCGTCGCCCACGACCGGCGCGCCGAAGGCACCCGGCCAGCCCACGACGACCGCCATCGGCGCGAACACCGCGACCATCGCGTGGCCGGCGGCGCCCGCGGGCAGCAGCCCGATCGCCAAGTACGAGGTGTACCGTCAGAACGGCGCCATCAGCGAGCAGCTCGGCGAGACGTCCGGCACGTCGCTGCCGGTGTACAACCTGAACCCCGGCACCCGGTACACCGTCAACGTGGTCACCCGCGACACCGCGGGCAAGGTCTCCTGGTCCTCGCCGCCGCTGACGTTCACGACGACGAGCCCGGCGACGAGCGCCTGCACCGTCCGCTTCACCGACGTCAACGACTGGGGCAACGGCTACGTCGGCAACATCGACATCACCAACACCGGCCCGAGCCCGATCAACGGCTGGACGCTGACCTTCACCTGGCCCACCGCCTGGCAGAGCGTCAGCGGCAGCTGGAACGGCAACTGGACCCAGACCGGCCGCGACGTGAAGGTCACCAACATCGACACGAACGGCGCCCTCGCCGCCGGCGGTGGGGCCACCAGCACCGGGTTCGTCGGCGCGTACAACGGACCCAACGTTCTCCCGTCCGCCTTCCGCCTCAACGGCACGGTCTGCACCGTCGCCGCCTGACCCGCTCTTCGGCGAACCGGTCCGGCAGCAGTCGTTGCCGGACCGGGAGCCAACGCCTGGCGAGCCGGGCGGGCAGCTGTCGTTGCCGAAACGGGGTGATCGCTTTGTGAACCGGGGCGGGCGGCAGTCGCTGTCGGCGCGGGGCGATCGCCATTGCGAGGTGCGAGGCGGCAGCGGGCGCAGCAGCTCGGTCTTGGATGTGTCCCGGTCGAACCGGGGGGGCGGCTGTTGTTGCCGGCACGGGGCGATTGCTTGCGGAACTGGGTGGCAGCGGGCGCAGCAGCTCGGTCTTGGATGTGTCCCGGTCGAACCGGGGCGGGCGGCTGTTGTTGCCGGCACGGGGCGATTGCTTGCGGAACTGGGTGGCAGCGGGCGCAGCAGCTCGGTCTTGGATGTGTCCCGGTCGAACCGGGGCGGGCGGCTGTTGTTGCCGGCACAGGGCGATTGCTTGCGGAACGGGGTGGCAGCGGGCGCAGCAGCTCGGTCTTGGATGTGTCCCGGTCGAACCGGGGCGGGCGGCTGTTGTTGCCGGCACGGGGCGATTGCTTGCGAAACGGGGCGGGCACCAGCCGTTGCCGGGAGTCTTCGTCTTGCGGGCCCGGCTGGTAGCAGCCGTTGCCGGACCGGAGGCATTGCCGTCGAAATGTGTTGCGGGGGTGGGGAACGGCGGCAGGATGGGCGGGGTGGGGATGTGGGAGGTGCGGCGGGCTGCGGCGGCGGATGCTGGGGTTGTGGCGGGGTTGCTGGATGCGTTCAACCGGGAGTTCGACACGGCTACGCCTGGGGTTGAGGTGCTTGCCGGGCGGCTTGAGCGGTTGCTGGTGGGGGATGAGCTGGTGGTGTTGCTGGCGGGGGAGCCGGCCGCCGGGGTTGCCGTGCTGTCGTTTCGGGTCAATGTCTGGTCCGATGGGCCCGCCGTCCTGCTTGACGAGCTGTATGTCAGGCCGGGGCTGCGCGGCCAGGGGGTCGGGCGCGCGATGCTGGGCGCCGCGTGTGCGGTGGCGAAGGGGCGTGGGGCGGAGGCGTTGGAGATCAATGTGGATGGGGCGGACACGGACGCGCGGCGGTTCTACGAGGCGCACGGGTTCGTCAACGTTGAGCCGGGGGCGGATGAGCCGATGTACTTCTACTACCGCGACCTCTAATCCGGCAGCTCCAGGTCCAGGCGGACGCCGAGCAGGCGCACCGGGCGCTGCAGGGAGAACTTGGCCAGCACGGTCCGCGCGGTCCCGGCGATCACGTCGAGGTCGGTGGTCGGGCCGCCGCGCAGCTTCATGACCTTGGTGGGGGTGTAGAAGGACGAGAAGCGGACCTTCACCGCCACGTGTGTGACCTGCCGCCCGTCGGCGACGACCGAGGCGCCCAGTGCAGTCGCGAGCGCGGAGACGTGGCCGGCGAGTTCGTCCGGGTCGGTGACGTCCGTGAGGAACGTCGTCTCGCGGCTGCGTGACCGGGCGATCCAGGGCTCCGTGTCGATGGTGGTGTCGCCGGTGCCGACGGCCGTCGCCGCGAGCCATGTGCCGCTGCGCTGCCCGAAGTGCTCGATGAGCAGGGCCGGTTCCGCGCCGGCCAGGTCAAGAACGGTGTGGATGCCGAGGGCGGTGAGCCGCTTCGTGGTCTTCGGGCCGACGCCCCACAGGTCGGCCGCGGGAAGGGCGCCCATGACGTCGGGCCACGTCGCGCCTGTGAGCTGGAACAGGCCGCCGGGCTTGGCGAACCGTGCCGCGTGCTTGGCGGTGAGCTTGTTGTCGCCGACGCCGACCGCGCAGCTCAGCCCGGTCTCGTCCAGCACCGCCTGCCGTACGTCCGCCGCGAGCACCATCGGCTCGTCGGTGTCGGCGCCGAGGAAGGCCTCGTCCCAGCCGTACACCTGCAGCAGCACAGGAAAGCGCGCCAATGTCGCCATGACCTGCACCGATGCGGCCTGGTACGCCTCGACGTCGGACGGCAGGAACACGGCCGACGGGCACCGCTTCGCCGCCGCCTTCAACGGCATGCCGGACCGGACGCCGAGGGCGCGCGCCTCGTACGACGCGGTCGCCACCACCTGCCGTGGCCGCTCCGGATTCCCGTCGCCGCCGACGACGACGGGCAGCCCTTTCAGCGAAGGCCGCCGAAGGATCTCCACCGCCGCGATGAACTGATCAAGGTCGACGTGCAGCAGCCACCAGCCCACCCGTCCACGCTAACCGAACCACGTCGCACGCAGGGGCGATGCGCCATCCTCAGCAACCTGGAACAACACCGGGAGCGGGACGAGAAGCCCCGCCCCCGGCGCCGGCGTCAGTTGCCGGAGGTGAACAGTTGCTGGATCTCGGCGGGGGTCAGGGCACGGTCGTACAGGTGGACCTGGTCGACGGTGCCGTCGAGGAAGTCGACGGGGTTCCCGCCGAACTTGCCGCGGCCGATGACGGTGTTGCCGGTGGGGGCGGCCTGCGGGAGGCAGGCACTGGCGGTGCCGGCGAGCTGGCCGTCGACGTACAGGCGGAGCTCGCCCTTCACGGTGTCGCGGACGCCGGCGAGGTGGTACCACTGGCCCGGGTTCGGCCTGGTGGGTGCCAGGGCGCGGACGCCGACGAAGCTCATCGCGAAGCGCTGGTCGGCACCGGAGTACTGCAGGAAGAAGTCGCTGTTCGTCGGGCCGTCCTGGCTGACGACGGTCTGGAAGGCGCCGTCGACGCGGTCGAGCTTGACCCATGCGGCGGCGGTGTAGTCGGTCGCCGTGTTGAGCAGCGGGGCGCCGGTGTCGAGGTAACCGTTGTCGAAGGAGACGCCGTCGCCGGTGTGCCCCGCGACGAACGCCGCCCCGCCGACCACGGTGGCGTCGTGGGAACCCGCCGCATCCGCAAAGGAGCCGTCGAGGGGGTAGAAGGCGATGCCGGTCAGGCCCGGCGTGCCCGGCGGAGGCTGCGGCACGTTGCCCGGTGAGCCGTCGGCGGCGGCGATGATCTGCTGGTTGATCTGCTTGACCTGCTTGAGGTCCATCTTCGCGACCTGCCGGTCGTAGGTCCAGAAGCCGTTGAGCTCGCCTTCGACGTCGGTGATCTGGGTGTACACCGAGGCGCTGATCCCGCAGGACTTCGCCGACGCGATGACGGCCTTCTGGTTCTCGACGTACTTCGCGGTGAGCGTCGCCTTGTCGGGCGTCATCTCGTACGCGCCGCCGTCGCCGAACCACATGTGGTTGGACGTCTTCAGGCCGAAGCCGCCGTGCTCGCCGTCGATCGAGACGCGGTCGCCGCTCGGCGCGGGGGAGGCCGGGCCGAGGTACTGGTGGAAGTCGATGACGTCGCCGCGGCCGGAGTCGCCCTTGGAGTTGCAGCAGTTGACGCCGCTGTGCGCGTTGACGAGCCGCGAGGGGTCCTGGGCCTTGACGTCGTCGGCGATGCGGCCGGTCGCGGTGCGGTCCCACTCGCCCCAGCCCTCGTTGAAGGGCACCCACGCCACGATCGACGTCCAGCTCTGGTGCTCGCGGACCATCTCGTGCAGCTCGGCCTCGAACTGGTCGCGCCACTCCACCGGGATGGGGCCGGTGTTGGCCGCCGGCATGTCCTGCCACACCATCAGGCCGAGCTTGTCGGCCCAGTAGTACCAGCGGTCGGGCTCGACCTTGATGTGCTTGCGCACGGCGTTGAAGCCCATCGCCTTGTCCTGCTGCAGGTCGAACTTCAGCGCCGCGTCGGTGGGTGCGGTGTTGAGCCCGTCGGGCCAGAAGCCCTGGTCGAGGTTGGCGAGGTTGAACAGGATCTTGCCGTTGAGCGCGATCCGCAGCTTGCCGTCGGCGCCGCGCAGGGTGCCGATCTGCCGCATGCCGAAGTAGGAGCCGACGGTGTCGCCGGAGGTGAGCCGGACCTGCAGGTCGTACAGGAACGGGTTGTCCGGCGACCAGAGCTTCGGGTTCGGCACGGGCACCGCGACCGGCGTGCCGACGGTGCCGGTGACCCGGCCGACGACCTTGCTGCCGTTGCGGGCGACCGCCTCGAACTGCTGGCCGGGCGTGCCGTTCACGGTCAGGCCCAGGCTCTGGGTCGCCAGGGAGGGCGTCATCGAGAGGGAGGTGATGGACGCGGCCGGGACGGGCTCCATCCACACCGTCCGCCAGATGCCGGAGCTGCCCTGGTAGAAGATGCCGCGGTCGCTGACCCGGCGCTGCTTGCCGATCGGCTGGCCGGTTGCGTCGGTGAGGTCCTCCGCCCAGACGATCAGCTCCTGGGGGCCGGTCCCGACCAGCGCGTCGGTCACGTCGAGGTCGAAGCCGTCGTACCCGCCGCGGTGCGTGCCCACCTGGGTGCCGTTGACGTACACCTTCGCGTCGTAGTCGACCGCGCCGAAGTGCAGGACCAGCCGCTGGCCCGCCCAGGCGGCCGGGACGGTGAAGGTCCGCCGGTACCACATCCGGTCCTCGTGCCTCTGGATCCCGGACAGCGCCGACTCGATCGGATACGGCACCAGCACCCGCTCGCCCAGGCTCTGCCCGGTCGGCACGGCCTGGTCGACGGTGGCCCGGGCGAACTCCCACACGCCGTTGAGGTTCTGCCAGCGGTTGCGGGTGAGCTGCGGCCGCGGGTACTCCGGCAGGGCGTTGGCGGGCCCGACCTGGGCGGTCCACGGGGTGGCGATGGGTGGGATGCCGGGGTGCCAGCTGGGTCCTTCGGGCGGTGGCGGGGCGGCGGCCGCGGGGGTGGCCACGGCGACCGCGATCGCGGTGGCGGCCGCGATCCAGGCGAGTCTTCTCACGGGTGCACTCCTTAGCATCGAAGTGCACCCATACCAACAAAAGCAATCAGGTTACGTCAAGCATTGACACATTCAAACACCTCATGCAACGCTCGGGGGCGGATCCCCGAAGCCGAGCCAGGTGATCCGGTGGCCCAGTCCGTCGTGCACCACCTGCAGGCGCAGCCGCGACACCCCGTAGACCGTGTCCCACAACGACATGACGCTGACTCTGCGGTACCCCTCATCGGTGCTGATCAGGTCCGGTGGGATCCGCTGCGGCGGCAGCAGCAGGGGCACCGGGTAGCCGTCGACGATCTCCCGCAGCCGGTCGCCCTGCCAGCCGAGGCCGTCCGTGCGGGCGTCGATCGTCTGGTACCAGCCCCGTACAAGATCCAAGACGATCGCCGCGAGCTCGAAGCGGACCGACGGCGGCAGCTCGCGCGCGGTCGGTGGCCCCCACGCGACCGGTTCGAGCCCGCTCGGCGGCAGCGCGACGTGCATGCCGTCGCGGATCTCCGGGTTGCCGCCGAGTTCCCGCAGTGGGCCGTTGAGGTGCTGGTCGAGCGACGCGAGGACCTGCAACGTGCCGAGCGACATCGCTCGCACGGCCGGCGAGTGCTGCCGGTTCCAGTCGTTGAGCAGGAACACGAAGAACTCCCGCAGCTTCAACGGGTCGAAGTGCAGCTCGTCGCTCTCGGGCCCGAGGATGCCGCTGGAGCGCTGGATCCGGTGCTCCATGACGCGCACCTGCGCCGCGAACAGCTGCGCCGTGCTGGTGCCCGGCTTCCAGAAGGGGACCCCGTCGACGTACCCGTACATGCCCATGCGCATGACCTTGCCATCCGTGGGCCGCGGCGACGAAAAAAGTCCGGGCGAAGCCTTATGCCCATCCGGGTGACGCCGATGTCAGAGCCGTGCGGGCCACGGACGGCCCGGGCAGTACGACCCGGATCAAGGAGGAATCACCATGGGTCTTCGTATCAACAACAACATCGCCGCGCAGAACGCCTACCGGAACCTGTCGACGACCGACAGCCAGA
>NZ_JBFAJA010000100.1:0-46444 GCF_040654975.1 Dactylosporangium sp. NPDC050588
CCGCGCGGCGGCGTCGCGGATGTCGTCCAGCCGGACGAGGTGTTGAGCGGTGGCGGTCACGGGGTCATCTTGACAGCCCACGGGCATGATCACCCACCTACTTGACCTTCGTCATGTTGGACGTGTAACCGCCGCCGCCCGGGTAGACCCAGGCACCCTCGTTCTTGGTGCCGGTCTTGTCGAAGGTCCCCTGGAAGTAGGCGGGGGAGTCGCGGACCCCGCCCCAGATCGTGAGCGTGCTGCCGTCCTCGCTCACCTCGTAGACATAGTCGTAGGTCTCGCCGTCGGAGCCGTAGAAGCGGGACATGATCTCCTCGCTCGGCTCCTCCGCGCCGAACGGGAGCAGTCGCCCGATGACCTCCAGCCCGACGATGTGGTGATCGTTGAGCGTGATGTCGACGTGCTGCAGCACGAACTTCTCGCCCGGGCCCCACTCGTAGGTCACCGTGCCGGTCGCGTCACCGCTCACCTCCCAGGTGCCGAGGAGCTTCTCGAGCCGGCGCAGCGCGGCGTCCTGCTTGGTCTCGGTCTTGGTTTCAGTCATGGATCTCCCCTGTTCGCGGACCTGTTCGCGGATTCCGGTAGCCCTCGCGGCATGACGATGATCGACCGCATTTCCGGGCCCGGCCAGCATAGTCCGATACGCGTGACGCCCGCACCGAGAGCGCGGCGGCCGGGTCGAACTGCGCAATCTTGAATACGTCCCGTCATCCGTAGGAGTGAGATTCTGCAAGCGAGGAAGGGGCGCGCACGGCCCCTTTCGCCACTGGACGCCGGTGTGACCGGCGGGGATATCCGAGCGTTGCGACGGCGATTCTCGACGATTAACCGGCCGCATTTCCGCCGCTGTGCCGATGAACAGATGAGGAGCGAGAATGACGGCACCTATCGCCGCCGGCGTGCGCACCGAGAACGCCGGCGAGACCAAACGTGACCACAAGCTGGAGGGCTTACGCGGCTACCTGGCGCTCGGCGTCGTGGTCTACCATGTCGCGTTCTACGCCGGGCTGACCAGCTTCCTGGACCTGCCGACGCACGGCATCTGGACGGTCCTCGTCGACGGCCTGTCCGTCTGCCTGGCGCCGTTCTTCGTGCTTTCGGCGTTCTTCCTCTACCGGCCCTTCGCCCGTGCCGTGCTCGCCGGCACCAAGCACCCACCGGCGCGGCCCTTCTGGTGGCGGCGGTTCCTGCGGCTGATCCCGGCCTACTGGGTGGTGGTCACGTTCGCGCTGCTCGTCTTCGACATCAACAAGATCGACGGGTTCTGGTACGCGGCGCGGCCCTACCTGCTGATGCACTTCTACTGGCCGAACGCGCCGTGGATCACCGGTCTCGTGCCGACCTGGACGGTGCCGGCGGAGATGCTGTTCTACCTGATCCTGCCGGGCATCGCCGTGCTCATCGGCCGGTACGCGCGCAAGGCCGCGACGCTGGAGGCGAAGCGGCGGCGGATGCTGGCGCCGCTGACGCTCTTCGCGGTGATCGGCTTCGCGTGGACGGTCTACACCAACATCCCGTCGCAGCTGGACACCGCGGTCGTCTACAACCTCTGGTACTGGCCGTTCGGCTACTACGACGCGTTCGCCATCGGCATGCTGCTGGCGACGGTGTCGGCGTACCACCAGGTGAGCGGCAAGACCCCGCGCAGCTACGCGTTCGTGGCCAAGCACCCCAACGTGCTGTGGGCGCTGGCGCTGGTCGTCTTCGTGGTGAACCTGAACCGGTTCTTCGGCAAGCTCGGCATGGGCGACTGGGCGTCGTTCAACCAGGAGCTGCTCATCCACGCCCTGGTGCTGCTCTTCGCGGGCCTGATCGTGGCGCCGCTGACGGTCCCCGGGGTGCGCTCGCGGCTGATGGAGATCACCCTGAACCCGCGGCCGATCCGGTTCGTGGGGCGGATCTCGTACGGCGTCTACCTGTGGCACATGGTGGTGGTCTCGCTGCTGCTGAAGCAGGGGCCGCTCTTCGGCAACACGCCGGGCTTCGGTCCGGAGCTCTACGGCGCGGCGAACTTCTGGTGGCTGCTGACGTGGACCACCGTGGGCACCATCGCGGTGTCCGCCGTCAGCTACTACCTGCTGGAGCAGCCGCTGTCGAAGCTGGGCCGGCGCAAGCCCGACCCGGCCCCGCCGGCGGCGGAGCCCGCGGTCAAGACGGGCCAGGCGGTCGAGGTGCCGGCCGCACCGTGACGCCCCGCGCATGACGAGGGCCGGTCCGATCGGACCGGCCCTCCTTGCTGTCACGTGCTTCTGGCCGCGCGTGCTGTCTACCTGCACGTGCATCTCTTGCTGTCACACGCTTCCAGCTGCGCGTTCGTCGCTGGCCGCACGTGCATCTCTTGCTGGCGCGGGGTTCCCGCCGTCGCGTGGCTTGCCGTGTCGCCCGTGCTTCTTGCGGGGGCGGACGCGACGACGGCCGGATCCCGTGGAGGGATCCGGCCGTCGCGCCGCCGCGAGGAGGGTCGAGGGGTTTCTCGCGGCAGGTCCGTCAGGCCTGCGTACCGGGGGTGGGCAGGCTCTTGAAGGCCGGGCTGTTCTGATAGGCGGCCAGGCGCCACGCGCCGTCCTGCTTGACGGCCAGCCAGGTGGCCCGGATCGCCTGGTCGTCGGAGACCTCGGACTCGCCGGCCGCGAGCACGCCGCCCTGCGTCTGGAGCACCACGACGCTGTCGCCGAGGAACCGCATGTCGATCGGCTTACCGGTGACCTGGGTGTTCTTGTACTGGTTGGCGAACGCGTCCTTGAGGTACGCGCGGATCTCCTCGCGGCCCTTGCGGTACATGCCGGGCAGGATCATCGTGCCGTCCTCGGTGAAGACGTCGGCGAAGCCGTCGCCGTCACCGTAGGCCCAGGCGGCGATGACCCGCTGGGTGAGGCCGGCCACGGCGACCTGGTCCGCGGCCGGGCCCTGGGTGGTGGTGGTCATGCCGTTTCTCCCGTCAGATGTAGAGCGTGTTGGGTTCGAGGCCGCACAGGACCCGGCCGTACAGCTCGGCGTTGGTGTTCGGGTTCATCAGCGCGTGCAGGTTGATGGTGTGCAGGTCGTGCGCGATGCGCTGGATCGGCACGTCCTGGTACACCGACGAGCCGCCGCTGGCCGACGCCAGGATGTCGACGGCCTCCTTCGCCAGGCGGACGGCGGTGCCCATGTCGTGCCGGGCGCGGGCCCGCTCCTCCAGCTTCCAGGGCAGGCCCGCGGCCGCCTTCTCGTCGACGGTGGTGGCGAGCCGGTGGGCGTGGAACGCCGCCTGGTCGCTCTTCGTCGCGGCCTCGGCGACCTGGAAGTGGGTGAGGGGCGCGTCGCGCTGCGAGTCGTAGCCGGTGTACGTGATCTTCCGGTTGGGCAGGCGCTTGAAGAAGCTCTCCTTCGCCGCGCGGGTCATGCCCAGCACGGTGCCGACCGACGACGCCGAGGCGACCGGCAGCAGCGGCACCTGGTGCATGGCCTCGGCGCCGGCGCCGGCCGCGGAGCCCTGCAGCACCGCCGGCAGCGGCACGACCCGCTCCTGCGGGATGAACAGCTCCTGCGCGACGGTGGAGACGCTGCCGGTGCCGCGCAGCCCCGACGTGTGCCAGTCGTCGACGACCAGCAGGTCACTCATCGGCACGAGCGCCATCACCGGGTACGGCTCACCGCTCTCCGGCGCCAGGATGGCGATGATCTCCTGCCAGTGCGCGTGGTGCGCGCCGCTGATGAAGCCCCACTTGCCGTTGACGACGATGCCGCCCTCGGCGGAGCGGGCCAGCGCGCTGGGGCTCAGCGTCCCGCAGATGCGCACGTCCGGGGTCGAGAACACCTCGTCCTGGACGGCCTGCGGGAACAGCCCCGCCATCCAGGTGGGAATCCAGTAGACCGCGGTGACCCACGAGGCCGAGCTGTCGGCGTGGCCGAGCTCGGTGGCGACGTCGACGAGGGTCGTGGCGTCCGCCGCGTAGCCGCCGTACCGCTTCGGCGTGCGCAGCTTGAACAGCCCGGCATCCGCGAGGGCCTCGATGGTCTCGTCGTGCAGGCGGCGGTGCTCCTCCGCCCAGCCCGTGCGGGCGCGCAGGGTCGGCCGGAGGGCCGCCGCCCGGCGGACGAGCTCCTCGCGGTCGGGGACTTCGGAAGTGGTCACCATCTCCTCCTAGGCACAGCTGCTGCGGGACGCTCCGACGGTCGCATTGCGCCCGGTAACGGTGCATCTCTTGCCGTGCGGGAAGGGACACGCACGGTGTGCGACGGCTCGATGGAAGAAGACGGCGCCGTGCCGCGCGGGGATGCTGACCGGTATGCGCGTGCTGTTCACGTCCGTCGCTCTTTCCGGGCACCTGTTCCCGCTGGTGCCGCTCGCCTGGAGCTGCCGCACGTTCGGGCACGAGGTCCTCGTCGCGACGTCCGACAACTTCCTGCCCGAGGTGACGAGATCCGGGCTGCCGGTCGCGTCGTGCGGCCCGGCGATCGACTTCGTGGAACTGACCACGGCGGCCGGCATCCCCGAGGACCTGCAACAGCGGCGGCTCGCCAACGGGCACGCGTTCGGGCGGATCGCGGCGTCCGCGCTGCCCGGGATGCTGGACCTCGTCCGCGCCTGGCGGCCCGACGTGATCGTCAGCGAGCGGGCCGAGTTCGCCGGGCCGGTCGCCGCCGCGGTGTGCGGGGTGCCGCAGGTCGAGCTGCAGTGGGGGGTCGCGCGGCTGGCGGAGTACCGGGCGGGGGCCGCGGTGCAGCTCGCGGAGGGTCTCGAACGGCACGGCCTGGCCGCGCTGCCCGCCCCGCGCGAGGTGCTCAACCCGTGGCCGCCGAGCCTGCGCCTGCGGCATGCCGCGTCCCACCACGGGATCTGCTGCGTGCCGTACAACGGCGCCGCGCGCGTGCCGTCGTGGCTGTGGGCGCCGCCGCGCCGGCCGCGGATCTGCCTGACCCTCGGCACGGTGCTGCCGCGGCTCGGCGCCGACGGCGTCACCGACGTCGTGGTGCCGCTGCTGGAGCGGCTCGGGCGGCTGGACGTGGAGGTGGTCGTCGCCGTCGACGACGCGGTCGCCGCGACCTGGCCGCCGCTGCCGGCGGTCGCCCGTCAGGTCGGGCGGATGCCGCTGTGGCAGGTGCTGCAGACCTGCGATCTGGCCGTGCACCACGGCGGGCAGGGCACCGCGCTGACCGCGTTCATGGCCGGCGTCCCGCAGCTGGTGATCCCGGTCTTCGACGACCAGGTCGACAACGCCGAGGCGGTCGCCCGCTCCGGCGCCGGTGCCTGCATCCTGCCCGACGAGCTGACCGTGCCCGACGCCGTGGCGGCCTGCGCCGCGCTGCTCGGCGACCGGCGGCACGGGGCGGCGGCCCGCGCCGTCGCCGCGGAGATCGCCCGCCAGCCGTCCCCGGCGACGGTCGTCGAACTGCTGGGCGCCGTCGCGCGCGGCGTGCCCGCCACCATCAGGCCGCGCCGGCGCGCGGACGTGGCCTGATGGGACACACCCCGCCGGGCGGCCTCGCCCGGCCCGCCCGCCGTGGCCGGGCCGCGCCGGCGCGCGGAGACGGTCCGACGGGACAGTGCCGGCCGGGCGGCCTCGCCCGGACCACGTGCTGCGGCCAGGCCGCGGCGACGCACCGCCCGCAGACCGGTCGGCCCGCACCGGCGGGCGGGCGTGACCTGACGGTGCACCGCCCGCCGGTCGGTCGGCCCGCGCCGACGGGTGGGCGGGGCCTGACGGTGCACCACCCGCAGACCGGTCGGCCCGCGCCGACGGGCGGGCGGGGCCGGGTGGCGCACCGCCCGCCGGGCGGTCAGGCCGCGGCGACGGGTGGGCGGGGCTTGATGGGGAACAGCTCCGCGAACCGCGCGAACAGCGTCTCGTCACCCGTGAGAGTGACATCGCCACCGGCGACGGCGTCGTCGGCGGCGACCTCGCCGGCCATCACCGCCCGCAGGACCGGTCCCGCCTCGATGACGAGGTCGGGCGTGTCGGGCCCGCCCGGGTGCACCTCGAGGCGCCCGTCGTCGATGTGGGCGTGCACCACGACCTCGCCGAAGCGCAGCTCCAGGACGGCGTGCACACCCACGGCGGCGGCCGGCTCGAACGTCGTGCGCAGCGCCATGACCAGTGAGTCCGGCGTGACGACCTCGTCGGGCCCGGGGTCGGTGAGGGCGCCGGCCCCCCACTTGCCCAGCTGGAGCACGGCCGGCTCGAGCTGGCGGCCGTAGTCCGTCAGCTCGTAGACGACCGCGCCGCCGGGCCGGGCCTGCAGGCTGCGGCGGACGAGATCGTTGCGCTCAAGGTCCTTGAGCCGGTCGGACAGCACGTTGGTCGGGATGCCGGGCAGGCCGATCCGCAGGTCGGTGTAGCGGCGCGGGCCGACGAGGAGGTCTCGGACGATGAGCAACGTCCAGCGTTCCCCGATCAGCTCGAGCGCGCGTGAGATGCCGCAGAACTGCCCATACGCTCGCTTGCTCATCACCCGATCGTACTGCGTGATGCGCTTGACGCCGTATGCTTGTTTCTAGCAAGCTGGCTTTTAGAAATGAACTAGTACCGATGTACGGTGCGGACCCAACCAAGGAAGCCAACCGAGGTCGTGCAGACCGGGGGAGGGGAGTCATGGAGCGTGTAGCTGGAGTCGCGAGACTCATCAGCGGGCGCCGGACGAAGTGGATCGTGCTCGGCGTGTGGCTGGTGCTGTTCATGGGCCTGTCGCCACTGTCGGGTGAGCTCACGGGCGTGCAGAAGAACGACATCGCTCAGTGGCTCCCCGGCAGCGCCGAGTCGACCCAGGTCGTCGAGCTGCAGAAGCAGTTCCAGCCGACCGAGGTGGCACCCGCGGTCGTCGTCTACGAGCGCCCGTCCGGGACGACCCCCGCCGACCTGGAGAAGGTCAAGGCCGACGTGGCGAAGTTCGCCGGCGTGGACGGCATCGCGGGGGAGGTCTCCCCGCCCGTCGAGGCCAAGGACGGCCAGGCGCTGCAGGTCGTGGTGCCGGTGAAGGTCACCACCGACGACCCGGCGAAGGCGCTCGACCGGGTCAAGGCGATCCGGGCCATCGCGTCCGCCGGCGACACC
Organism: Dactylosporangium sp. NPDC050588; assembly: GCF_040654975.1. NCBI lineage: Bacteria > Bacillati > Actinomycetota > Actinomycetes > Micromonosporales > Micromonosporaceae > Dactylosporangium > Dactylosporangium sp. NPDC050588. The sequence continues at coordinate 7,032 of NZ_JBFAJA010000100.1, forward strand.
GGACTCACGGTGCACATCGCCGGGCCGCTCGCCTTCACCGCCGACAACGTGAGTGCGTTCGAGGGTGCCGACTTCACCCTGATGTTCGCCACCGTCCTGGTCGTGGTGGTGCTGCTGCTGGTCATCTACCGCAGCCCGGTGCTGTGGCTGCTGCCGGTGATCAGCGCGATGATCGCGCTCGTCACGTCGGAGGCGGTGATCTACCTGCTGGCGAAGAACGCCGGCGTGACCGCGACCGGTGAGAGCTCCTCGATCCTCACCGTGCTCGTCTTCGGTGCCACCACGGACTACGCGTTGCTGCTCATCGCGCGGTACCGCGAGGCGCTGCGCCAGCACGAGGACCGGCACGCCGCGATGGCCGTCGCCCTGCGCCGCGCGGCACCGGCCATCGTGGCCAGCGCGGCCACGGTCGCGATCGGCATGCTGTGCCTGCTGTTCGCGGACATGAACTCCACCAGCGGCCTCGGCCCGGTCGCCGCGGTCGGCATCGCCGTCGGCCTGCTCGTCGCGGTGACCCTGCTCCCGGCGCTGCTGGTGATCTGCGGCCGCTGGCTGTTCTGGCCGAAGAAGCCGCAGGTCGGCTCCGCCGAGCCCAGCGCGCACGGCGTCTGGGCCCGGCTCGGCGAGCGGATCGCCCGCCGCCCGCGCACCGTCTGGATCGGCACCGCGCTCGTGCTCGGTGTCATGGCGCTCGGCCTCACCCAGCTCAACGTCAGGATTCTGTCCGCCGAGGACACGTTCGTGACGGAGCAGCCGTCGATCAGCGCGATGAAGGTCCTGTCCAAGCACTTCCCGGCGGGCTCCGGCGAGCCGGTCGTGGTGGTGGGCAAGGCCGACAGCGCCGCGGCGCTGAAGGCGGGCATCAGCGGCACGGCCGGCGTCGTGGACGTCACCGAGCCGGTGGTCAAGAACGGGCTCGCCCTGATCGAGGGCACGCTGCAGGCCCAGCCGGGCAGCGCCGCCGCCGACGACACGATCGTGCGGCTGCGCGCGGCGGTGCACGCGGTCGCCGGCGCCGACGCGAAGGTCGGCGGGCCGACGGCGATGAGCCTGGACATGGACCGGGCCACCAAGCACGACAACCGGCTGATCATCCCGCTGGTGCTCGTGGTGGTGCTGCTCATCCTGTGCGTGCTGCTGCGGTCGATCGTCGCGCCGCTGCTGCTCATGGCGACGGTGGTGCTGTCCTTCGGCGCCGCGCTGGGCGTCAGCACGCTGGTCTTCGAGCACGTGTTCGGCTTCAACGGCGTCGACAGCAGCTTCCCGCTGTACGTCTTCGTCTTCCTGGTGGCGCTGGGCATCGACTACAACATCTTCCTGGTCACCCGGGTCCGGGAGGAGGCGCTGCGGATCGGGACGCGGCGCGGCGCGCTGGTCGGCCTGGCCGTCACCGGCGGCGTGATCACCTCCGCCGGCCTGGTCCTCGCCGCGACCTTCGGCGTGCTGGCCAGCCTGCCGCTGGTCTTCCTCGCCGAGATGGGCTTCGCGGTGGCGCTGGGCGTCCTGCTCGACACGTTCATCGTGCGCTCGGTGCTCGTCACCGCGCTGAGCCTGGACGCCGGGCGGCACCTCTGGTGGCCCTCGAAGCTGGCGGCCAAGGCCGACGTGCCCGAGGACGCCGACCCGGTGCCCGCGCAGGCCGACGGCCAGGGCACACCGCGGCAGCCGGACCTGGTTTCCTGATCCGCACCGCCGGCCCGGCGCCCCGCAGCAGCGGCGGCGCCGGGTCAGCGCGTGATCTGCTCCGCCTCCAGGGCGGCCCGGGTCGTCTCCAGCTGCACCAGCAGGTAGGCGGCGTCGCGGGAGCTCACGTCGGTGAGCACCCCCTTGGCCTGCTCGATCTCGACCCGGGCGAGCTCGAACTCGCCCTGGTTGCGGTGCACCTCGGCGAGGAGGCTGAGCGTCTTGCCGTGCCACATCGCCGAGTCGAGCTCGTCGAGCAGGTGGGCGGCGTCGAGCAGGTGGGTGGCGGCGGCGGAGTAGGCACCCCTGGCGAGCACGATCTCGCCGAGTGCGTAGAGCGCCTTGGCCTCGACCATCCGCTCACCCAGTTCACGAGCAAGGGAGAGCGCGTGCTGCAACGTCGTCTGCGCCTGGTCGAGGCGGCCCTCCTGGTGCCGCACGACGCCCAGCCCGTAGAGCGTGTAGCACTCGCCGATCCGGTCGCCGAGGTCGCGCACGATGAGCAGGGCCCGGTGCAACGACTGCCGGGCCAGCTCCACCTGGTCGGTGCGCAGGTACAGCTCGGCGAAGCGGTGCATCACCTGCGCCTCGCCCCGCAGGTGCCGGGCCGTGAGGCACAGCTCCAGCGCCCGGGTCAGGTGCTCGTGCGCCTGCACGGTGTCACCCTCCTCGACCCAGTAACCGGCGAGGCTCTGCAGCACGTGGGCCTCGCCGGTGGCGTCGCCGACGTGCTGCAGCAGCCGCCGCGCCTGCTGGAACTTGTCGAGCATCTCGGCGAACCGGCCCTGGTGCCGGTCGACGATGCCCGACTCGCGCAGCACCAGCGCGCAGCCGTGCACGTGGTTCCCGCCGCGGAAGATGGTCAGCGCGGTGTCGAAGCAGTGCCTGGCCTCGGCGAGCCGCTTCTGCACCATGTGCAGGCAGCCCAGCGAGTACAGCATGGCGGCCCGGCCGATCCGGTTGCCGGCCAGCTCGGCGGCGGCCAGGCCCAGCTCGGTGGTCTCCTGCCAGTCGCTGAAGTAGCCCTTCACCTCGAACAGGCCGGCCGAGGTGAGCGCGATGTCCCAGCACAGCTCGTCCAGCCCGGTCGCGGCCGCCTGGCGCACCGCGGCGACCAGGGCGCGGCGCTCGGTCTCCCACCACTCCAGGGGGCTGCCGATGATGTCGAGCTCGACGCCCTCGATCCGCCAGCGGGGTGCGGTGCCGTGCAGGATGTTGAAGTCGCCGCCGTGGTCCTTGCGGTAGGCGTCCTCGGCGAGGCCGAGCCAGGCGCCGAGGACCCGGCACAGCGCGTCGTCGCGCTCCTGCGCCGGCTCCTGCTCGGCCAGCCTCTCCAGGGCGTAGGCGCGGATGAGGGTGTGGAAGCGGTACCGGATCCGCTCGCCGGGGTACTCGACGGTGTCCAGCAGCTGCGCGTCGACGAGCTGCTCCAGCACGTCCTCCGCCTCGCGCAGCGGGCTGTCGAGCAGCGCCGCGGCGGTCCAGCCGGGGAAGTCGGGCGCCTCGATCAGCGCGAACAGCCGGAACAGCCGCTGGCAGCGCGGGCTGAGCACGCGGTAGGTCAGCCCGATGGTGGAGCGCAGCTCGAGCCCGCGGTGGCTGAACTCGTCGAGGCGGTGCGCCTCGTCGTCGAGCCGGGCGACCACCGTCTCCAGCCGCCAGTGCCGCTTGAAGGCCAGCCGGGCGCCGGCGATGCGCAGCGCCAGCGGCAGGCCGTCGCAGAAGTCGATCAGCGCGAGCGCCGACTGCTCCTCGGCCTCGACCCTGATCGGCCCTATGATCTTGGAGAGCATCCGCATCGAGTTGGCGGTGTCGAACACGTCGACGTCCACGAGGTGCGCGCCGGGCAGCCCGGACAGGCGCATCCGGCTCGTCGCGATCACCGCGCAGGTCGGGCTGCCGGGCAGCAGCCGCTGCATCTGCTCCTCCGCGGACACGTCGTCGAGGACGACCAGCACCCGGCGGTGCGCGAGGCGGCTGCGGTACAGCTCGGCCCGCTCCTCGACGTCGTCGGGGATCGCGGAGCCGGGCACGCCGAGCGCCCGCAGGAAGCGGGTCAGCAGCGCCCCGGTCAGGTCCTCGTCGGTGGGGTGCTGGAGGTCGGCGTAGAGCAGCCCGTCGGGGAAGCGGTCGCTGAGCTCGTGGGCGACCCGCACCGCGAGGCACGACTTGCCGACGCCGCCCTTCCCGGCGAGGGCCACGATCGGCATGGCGTAGCGCGCGTCGCCCTGCCCGGGCGAGCCGGTGAGGATGCGGGTGATCTCGGCGATCTCGGCCTCGCGCCCGGTGAAGTCGGCGATGCTGCGCGGCAGCTGGTTGGGCACCAGCACGGTGAGCTCGGGTCCCACGCGCCGGGGCGCCGCCGGCGCGGTGCTCTGCTCGGCGGGCGGGGCACCGGCGTGCGCCTCCAGCGCCGGGTCGCGGTTGAGGATGGCCCGTTCGAGGTGCTGCAGGGCGGCGCCCGGCTCGATCCCGAGCTCGTCGATGAGGGTGGCCCGGGCGCGGCGGCTCACCTCGAGGGCCTCGGCCTGCCGGCCGGACCGGTACAGCGCGAGCATGAGCAGCTCGTAGAGCCGTTCGCGCAGCGGATGCTCGGCGACCAGCGTCGCGAGCGCGCCGCCGATCTCGTGGTGGCGGCCCAGCTCCAGGTCGAGACGGGCCAGCTCCTGGATCGCCGAGAGCCGGTCCTCCTCCAGCTGGGCGGCGCCGCGCAGCACCAGCGGGCTGTCCACATCGGACAGTGCGTTGCCCCGCCAGAGCGCCAGCGCCTGCTGCAGCGCGGTCGAGGCCTCCGCCAGCCGGCCGGCGTCGGCGTGCTTGCGGGCCTCCTGCACCCGCGCGGCGAACTCGGTGCGGTCCAGGTCGGCGTCGGGGATCTCCAGCATGTACCCGCCCGGGCGGGTACGGATCGTCGCCGTGCCGTTGGCGCCGGTGACGTGCTTGCGCAGCGCCGAGATGCAGATCTGGATCTGCGCGCGGGCGGTGGTCGGCTCGTCCTGCTCCCAGACGGCCTCGATGAGGGAGTTGACAGGTGTCACCCGGTTGGCGTTCAGCGCCAGCATCGCCAGCACCACCCGCAGGCGGGGACCGCCGATGTTCACCACGTCACCGCCGCACACCAGCTCCAGCGGGCCGAGGATCCTGAACTTCATTCGGTTTCCCGATCGGCCGGTGAAGACGACCTTCGCGACCGTGCCACCTGGCATGACCCCCCGTTCGATATGCTCTGCGCGGCCTGGTGTGCGTTCGTCGGGGTCGACGGCCGGGGCCGTCGCGGTGCTCCAGCATCGCATGCTGGCGCCACGGGCAGATCTTCCCGGCTTGCGCCGATCCGAAATGCAATTCGCCCACATCGATTGAAGCATATTTTGCTGGCGAGTTCTGGCAATCTTCGATCCGGACCGTGCGTTCCGCGTAATACGCTACTTGATGTCCCTTCGGTGGAATTCTGTCTGGCTGTTCGGTGGATGGTCGATTTGCCGGTTCGGTGTAATGAGGTATCGCCGGTTCGACCGAGGATCGGACGCGCCGAAACGGCCCGGCCGCCGATGATCTCGGTCGGCCGGGCCGCTCGTGGCGGTTGCCGGGTTCGCTGGGCGGTCGCTGGCCGATCGGGGGATCGGGTCCGGCCGTCGTGTCGACGCCTTCGTGGACCTGTCGTCGCGCGTGGTCGCCCGACCGTCACCTGCGAGTGCGGCGCCGCCACGGAGATGCCGCCCGCCGCGTCAGTGCCACGGCTCGAAGGCGGTGGCCACCGGTGCCGCGATCGTGTTGACCAGTGCGACCGCCGTGGCCGCAGCGAGGAAGAGCCTGCCGATGAACCTACGATTCGTGAACATTACATTTCCTCCCCATGTTCGTTTCTTTTCAGCGCCGCCGTCGGCGTCTGGGAAGGAGTCCATCCGGTCGTGCATTCGGTGAAGCATCTATCGACAATCAATGGCCTTCTCGACCGTGATAGCGGATGGATGGCGGACGGAAAGCGAAATCGTGCAGGCTCGGTGCGCAAAATCACGGCACGCATGAGAAGCGGTGCACATGGCTGATCCGATCCTCCTGTTCACCGGCGAGGAGCTGCGGCGCGCCGGCGCGATGATGAACCCGCTGGACATCCTGGCGGAGGAGCTCGTCGCGCGCGGTGGTCCCGGCGCGGCCGCCTACCGGTGCACACTCACGCCGTGGACGCCGGCGGACGCCGGTACCGACGCCGGCGACGTCACCGAGACGCTCGTGCTGTGCGAGCTGTCCAGCACCGGCGACCGCAGCCTCATGCCGGCGGAGATGCTCCGCCTGCTCGGCGCGGCGGCGCTGACCGCCCTGGCCGTGCGGGAGCTGCTGGGCCCGGGCCTCATCACCGCGTGCGTGCTCGGCTCCGGCCTCGCCGCCGAGGTGCAGCTGGCGACCAACGCCCAGCACGCGCCCGACATCAGCCACGTCGCCGTCTGGCCGGGCGGCACCGCCGAGGCGGCCCCGCTCGACCCGCGCGTGCTCGACCAGCTCGAGCTCGCCGGTGCGAGGCTGACCTCGACGGCGAGCGTCGGGCAGGCGCTGTTCGGCGCCAACCTGGTGATCGTCACCGGGGACGTGGGCGACGCCCCGGCCGGCACGCACCTGGCCAAGGGTGCCCTGGTCGTCAACGCGGCGGGCACCGAGCTGCCGGCCGGCTTCGCCGACGGCGCCCAGGTCCACCTCGTCGACGACGCCCGCCTGCTCACGGGCGCCCCGGACCCGCAGATGTACCTCGACCTCGGCGCCGCGGCGGGCGGGCACGACGCCCGCCCGGTGGACGCCGATCTCGGCCAGGTCCTCACCGGCCTGCACCGTGGCCGGCCGCATCTCGACGCGATCGTCGTCGTCGAGCTGCTCAGCGCCGGCCTGCTGATCCTGCCGCTGGCGGGGCGGCTGCACCAACTCGCGCTCCGGCTCGGCCTCGGCCGGCCGGTCGGATGAGAGGCCCGTCATGCCCGGCACCACCACACGAGGGAAGAAGTAGCCATGCGAGTCGACATCAAGGTCCTCGGTCCGCTGGAGGTCTCGGTCGCCGGCGCCTCCGTGGTGCCGACGGCCAACAAACCCAGCCAGTTACTGGCCATGCTGGCCCTCAACGCGGGGCACGTGGTCACCATCTCCACGCTGCTGGAGGAGATCTGGGGCAGCTGTCCGCCGCGCAGCGCGGTGCCGACACTGCATACCTACGTGCTCCAGCTGCGAAAAAAGATCCAGCAGGCACTCGAAGCCGGCGGGCACCGCTCGCCGCGGGACGTGCTCATCACCCGCCGGTGCGGCTACGTGCTGGACGTCGCGCCTGACGATGTGGACGCCACCCGCTACCTGGAGCTGTCGGCGCAGGGGCACGAGGCGGCCGACCGCGAGGACCACCAGGAGGCCGCGGCCAAGCTCGCCGCCGCCCTGCGGCTGTGGCGCGGGCAGGCGTTCGCCGACATCGCCGCCGGCTCGCAGCTGCGGCTGGAGACGACGCGTCTGGAGGAGATCCGCCTCAGCGACCTGGACCTGCGCATCGAGACGGACCTGCGGCTCGGCCGGCACCACCAGCTGATCGGCGAGCTGGCCACGCTGTGCGCGCGCTACCCGCTGCACGAGCACTTCTACTCCCTCTACATGCTCGCCCTGTACCGGGCCGGCCGGCAGGGCCAGGCACTGGAGGCCTACCAGCGGGTGCGGACCCTGACGGTGGCCAACCTCGGGGTGGACCCCTCGCCGCCGCTGCGCCGCCTCCAGCGGGCGATCCTGCGCGGCGACCCGGCGGTCGAGGACCCGAACTTCACCACGTCGTCCGCCTGGCAGCAGCCGACCACCCTCGCCGGCTGAGCGTCGCGCCGGCACGACCCCGCAGACCGCCGCCCCACGCCGCACGGCGGGGCGGCCGTGTGCGTGTCCACGGCTGTTCTCGACGGTGTCCTTACGGGCGCGCACGACATACGGCCGGGGGGTCGAGCCCACCCGGCCGCGCGACGTGCGCGCCCGTCGCGGACCGAGGTCCCGACGGGCGCGCGTTGGGGAAGCCATCCTCATGCGGCCGCCGGCAGGACCACGTCGGTGTTCAGCGGCAGGTGCTGGACGTTCAGCGCCCGCGAGTTGAGCGGGGCGGTGAGGATCGGCGGGTCGAAGACCGACCTGGGGCGCAGGCACAGGTTCGCCAGCAGCCGGTCGCCGTCGTGGTGCACGACGATCGGGCCCTCGATGCCGACCAGCATCGGCGACCCGCCCACCGGCTCCGAGTGGGCCATCATGTGCCAGGTGCCGGCGGGCACGTGCTCCATGACGAACCGGCCGGGGCCGCGCCGTGTCGCGCACCGTGTCGGGCGGCCCTGCGGGATCCGGTCCGGGAACAGGCCGATGAAGAGGACGCCGATCTCGCGGTCGCCGGCCGGCATGACCTGACCGTGGATGGTGGCGCCGCCCGGGCGGTCGTAGGGGGAGCGCGGCGAGCGGACGTCCCGGCCGCCGAGGCGGCGGTACTCCGTCGGCGACACCCCGACGCTGCTCTTGAAGCGTGAGCTGAACGTGCCGATGCTGTTGTAGCCGACCCGGTGGCTGATGTCGGCGACCGTCCAGGGCGTCGACACGAGGAGCTTCTTCGCCTCCTCCAGCCGCAGCGCCGACAGGAAGCGGCCTGGGGACACCCCGGTGACGCGCTGGAACACCCGCGTGAAGTGGAACTTGCTGAACATCGCACTCGCGGCCATGTCGTCGATCGTGAGTGGCTCGCCCAGATTGGCCACCATCACGTCGATCGCTCGTCCGACGGCCCGTTCCGAAACACTGTCCATGGCTCTCTCCATTCGGCGGTGGTTCGCAACGACCGAACGTGTGCTGCGTTCTGTGACCGTATGACTGCCGGATCGGCACCGGCAACGTCCGGCAAGCGGCGCTCGAAAGGCCCCACAGGCTGCGAATACGCGGAGTCCAGCGACACTCCAGCGAGACTTCAGCGGGGCTCCAGCGGCGGTGCGGCGGCAGGAGCGCTGGCAGGCCCGCGAACCGGCCCGTGGAACGGCACGGTCGCCACACGGCACAGGCGGAGAAGACACGGCGCCCCGCCCGCCGCAGGCTTGATTCGTCCATCCGACCCACTCCCGCGTACCCACTCGACCGGAGGCTGAACCGTGACCGCACAGGACGTGATCGCCGACCTCACCGCCGACGCCGAGGCCGTCGACCGCATGGTCGCCGACCTCGACGAGTCCCAGTGGACGCTGCCGACTCCCGCCGAAGGCTGGACCGTGGCCCACCAGGTCGGCCACCTCGCATTCGTCTTCCGCATCGCGGGCCTGGCGGCCGGCACCCCGGAGGCGTTCACCGCGCTGACCCAGCGGATCGGCACCGGCTTCGGCGCCTTCGACAAGGCCGTCAACGCCGCGCTGGAGGAGTACCTCGTGCTGCCCCGCGAGGCGCTGGTCGCCCGCTGGCGGGCCGAGCGCGACGCCGGCACCGCCGCGCTCGCCGGCGTCGCCGACGGCACTCTCGTGCCGTGGCTCGTCCGGCCCATCCCCGCCCCCGTGCTGTGCGCGGCCGGCATGACCGAGCTCTTCGCCCACGGCCAGGACATCGCCGACGGGCTCGGGGTCCAGCGGCAGCACACCGACCGCCTCAAGCGGGTCGTCGGCTTCGTCGTGCACACCTGGGAGTTCGGCTACCAGTCCAACGACATGACCCCGCCGGCCGGGCAGTTCCGCTTCGAGGTCACCGCGCCCTCCGGCGCCCAGTGGGTGTTCGGGCCGGACGACGCGACCCAGACGATCACCGGCCCCGCCGTCGACCTGTGCCTCCTCGCGACCCGCCGCCGGCACCACGCCGACCTCGACCTCGTCGCCACCGGCGCCGACGCGCAGGCGTGGCTCGAGGTGGCCCAGGCCTACCGCGGCCCGGCCGGCAAGGGCCGCGCGCCCGGACAGTTCGCGAAGCCCCACCAGCTCGCCTGACGACCCGCCCGCACCGCCGGGCGCCGTGCCCGGCGGTGCGCGCCGACGAGAGGAATGTCGCTGATGGTCATCGTGATGTCCCCGGACGCGACCGCCGACGACGTGGACGCCGTCGTCGCGGCCGTCGAGTCGGCGGGCGGCGAAGCGAGCGTGGGCCGCCTCAGCGTCGCCGGTGGGTCCGGGCGGACCTTCATCGGCGTCACCGGCGACCTGGCGCTCATCGACACGCTCCGCCTCGACGAGATGCGCGGGGTCGGCCGGGTCCGGCGGATCTCGACCTCCTACAAGCTGGTCAGCCGCGAACACCGCACGGAACGCTCCGCCGTCGAGGTCGGCGGCGTGACGATCGGCCCCGGCACGTTCACCCTCATCGCCGGTCCCTGCGCCGTCGAGTCGGCGGCGCAGACCACCGAGGCGGCGCAGATCGCCCGGTCGGCCGGCGCGACCATGCTGCGCGGCGGGGCCTTCAAGCCGCGCACGTCGCCGTACGCCTTCCAGGGCCTCGGCGAGGCGGGCCTGAAGATCCTCGCCGACGTCCGCGACCGCACCGGGCTGCCGGTCGTCACCGAGGTGCTGAGCGTCCGCGACGTCGAGCTGGTCGCCAGCTACGCCGACATGCTGCAGATCGGCACGCGCAGCATGCAGAACTTCCCGCTGCTGCAGGCGGTCGGGGCGGCCGGCCGGCCGGTGCTGCTCAAGCGCGGCATGATGAACACGATCGAGGAGTGGCTGATGGCCGCGGAGTACATCGCGCGCGCCGGCACCCTCGACATCGTGCTGTGCGAGCGCGGGATCCGGACCTTCGAGCCGGCGACCAGGAACACCCTCGACATCGCCGCGGTCCCGCTGGTGCAGCACCTGTCGCACCTGCCGGTCATCGTCGACCCGTCGCACTCCGGCGGCCGCCGCGACCTGGTCGCGCCGCTGAGCCGCGCCGCGGTGGCGGCCGGCGCCGACGGCGTCATCATCGACGTGCACCCGCGCCCCGAGCAGGCCCGCTGCGACGGGGGCCAGGCCCTGACCGGTCCCGAGCTGCTGCCGCTCGCCCGCCAGCTCGACGACCTCACCACCGTGCTGGGCCGCACCACCGCCGCCCCGCGCTACCGGCTCGCCGGCTGACCACCGCTACGGATGAGGAAGCCCATGCCCAGTGCGATGCGCATCTCCGAACTCAGCCGTCGCAGCGGCGTCCCGGTGCCGACGATCAAGTTCTACCTGCGGGAGCGCCTCCTGCCGCCGGGCACCCCCACCGCGCGCAACCAGGCCGTGTACGGCCACGCGCACCTGGCCCGGCTCCGGCTGATCCGGGTGCTGACCGGCATGGGCCAGCTCAGCATCGCCGCGGCCGGTGAGGTGCTGCAGGCCCTCGACAACCCGGCGGTCCCCACCGCGGAGCTCTACGGCGTCCTCGGCCGGGCGCGCGGCGTCCGGCCGCCGGCGACCGAGACGCCGACGCCCGCGACCGCGCCCGCCGAGGTCGACGCGCTGCTGGACCGCTGCGGCTGGCAGGTCAAGCCGGACGGGCCCGAGCGTGAGTTGCTCGCCCATGCCGTCGCCCTGCTCGACGGCGCCGACCTGGCCGTGCTGGCCGACACCGCCGAGCGGCTGGTCGCCCGGCAGCTCGAGCTGCTGCCGGCCGAGCCGGGCCGGGCGACGCTGATGGCCCGCCTGGTGACCCTCGACGCGGCGTTCGACGCCCTGCGCCGCCTCGCCGTCGAGCACCACCTCTCCACCCGCTCCGAGCGGGCCACGCCGCGGGAGCCGGTGCCGGTGCCGTCGCCCGCTCCTGCACCGTCCGCGGCCGCGTAGCCGCCGGTCTGCCTCCGCGCCCCGCCCGTGCCCCGCCGGCGCGGGCCGGGGCGCACCGCCGGTGGTGCGCCCCGGCAGTGCACCCGTTGCAGCGCAGGGCGGCCCCGGCCCGCCGGTCAGCGCAGGGCCGGGTTGGGCATCCGTTCAGTGCAGGGCCGCGGCGGCGGGGACGAGCTCGCGCCCCAGCAGCGCCAGGCGCTCGGTCTGCCACATCCGGGGCAGCCAGCAGTGCGCCTCGGCGAAGCCGAGCGCGGCGAAGCCCTCCAGCTGGGCGCGCAGCGCGTCGATGTGCTCGCCGCGGTCGCCGGGGTCCAGCTGGACCAGGACCGTCTTCTCGATGTCGTCGTAGTCGCGGCCCTCGGTGGCGCAGTGCCCGCGCAGCACGTCGAGCTTGTGCGCCAGGTCGGTGCCGGCGAACAGGTTGCACGCCTGGGCGTGCCGGGCGACCAGGCGCAGAGTGCGGCGCTCGCCGCCGCCGCCGATGAGGATCGGCGGGCGGCGCAGCGGCTGCGGCGCGTTCAGCGTGCGCCCGAGCGTGTAGTGCCGGCCCTCGAACGGCGCCTCGGAGCCGCTCCACATCTGCCGGCAGATCCGCAGGGTCTCGTCGAGCCGCTCGAAGCGCTCGCCCAGCGGAGGGAACGGCAGCCCGAGCCCGGCCGCCTCCTCGCCGTTCCAGGCGGCGCCGATGCCGAGCCACGCGCGGCCCTTCGACAGCACGTCCAGGGTGCTGACGAGCTTCGCGAGCATGCCCGGGTGCCGGTACGTGACCGCGCTGACCCAGGCCAGAAGCTCCACAGTGGACGTCCGCGCGGCGATGAACCCCAGCGTCGTGTAGGCCTCCAGCATGTCGTGGTGCACAGGCCCGACGGCCGGGATCTGCCACACGTGGTCCATGACGCTGACCCGGGCGAAGCCGGCCTCCTCGGCGGCGACGACGATGCGGGTGAGGTCGTCGGCGAGACCCGCGGGACCGGCCGGATAGGTGAAGTCCGCGATGTGCAGGCCAATCTTCATGCCGCCGAACCTACGGCGCGCCGTCGCGGCGGCGGAAGTGCACCGAGGTCGATTGAGCACTGCACGAGAAGTTGCCGCACGGCCCCTCGTGATTGACTTTCCTCATCGCGTTCACGTCGCGTTCATCCGCAGATTCCCGCCGCAGAACCGCGGCGCACGCGTGATCTGCCGGCACCAGCACACAGCGACTTCGGGGGGATCGCCTTGGACAACCATGACCTGGCCCAGCTCGACTGGCTCGCCGAGGACGCCGCCACGCTCGCCGACCCCGCGCTGTGCGGCAACAAGTTCGCCCGGCAGGCCGAGCTCGCGGCCGCGGGGTTCACCATCCCGCCGCTGCTGTGCGTGCCGGCCCCGGTGTTCGACGCCGTCGTCGGGCCGGTGCCGGCCGCCGCCGGTGAGGCAGGCGGCACCGGCGGCGCGACCGTCGACCGGGCGCGGGAGCTGCGCGAGACGGTCCGCCGCGCCGGCGTCCCGGACACGCTGCGCCGGCTGCTGGACGAGCGCTTCGACGCGATCGCCGGCCCCGGCGGGCTGGTCGCGGTCCGTGCCTGCGTGGTGCCCGCGGCCGGCGGTGTCGGGGAGGACTCGGCCACCGACCCGTTCGCCGGTCTCAGCGACAGCTTCCTGTACGTGCGCCGCGCCGACGTCGCCGACCGGGTCGCGGACTGCTGGGCGTCGGCGTTCAACCCCGAGGCGGTGCTCTACCGGCTGCACAAGGGCATGGACCCGCTCGCCGCCCGGGTCGCCGTCGGCGTGCAGCGCATGGTGCTCGGCGAGCGGTCGTTCGTCGCGTTCACCCGCGACCCGCGCGACGGCGCCGACCGGTGCGTCATCGCCGCCGCGTATGGCATCGGCGAGGGCGTCGTGCAGGAGAAGGCCGACGTCGACCACTTCTTCGTCGACCGCGCCACCCGCGCGGTCGAGGCGCGGGTCGGGACGAAGACCCGCGCCGTCGGGCGCGACCCGCTGCGCCCGGAGGCCGGCGTCGTGGACGTCCCCGTCGACCCGGACCGCGCGGCGCTGCCGGTGCTCAGCGACGCCGAGGTGCTCGACCTGGCCGCGCTGGCGCTGCGGGTGGAGGCGCACTTCGGCGGCCCCCAGGACATCGAGGGCACCATCACCGCCGACGGGCGGGTCCACCTCGTCCAGGCCCGGCCGGTGGTGAGCGCCGCGGCGGCGCCGACCCTGCTGTGGGACAACAACAACGCGACCGAGACGTTCCCCGGCGTCAGCTGCGCGCTGACCTACTCGATGGGCCGGGCGCTCATCGAGGCCGGGTTCACCGACCTGTACCGCAGGATGGGCGTGCCCGCCGAGACGCTGCGCGCGCACCGGCCGCTGCTGGGGCAGATGATCGGGTACCTCGACGGGCACATCTACTACGCCATCGACAACTGGTACCGGCTGCACCGCATGATGCGCTGCTTCCGCCCGCTCTTCCCGACCTGGGAGCAGGGCCTCGGGCTGGCCGGGCGGGACCCGGGGCGCCGACGCGTGGGCCCGGTGACGAAGGTGCTGAGCCTGGCCGAGATCGGCTGGCGGCTGGCCGGCCATCCGCGCCGCATCCGGGAGTTCCTGGGCTGGTGGGACGAGCGGCACGCGAACCTGGACGTGGCCCGGATGAGCCCGTCGGAGGTGGTGGCCGCCTACCGGACACTGTGGACGGAGGTCGGCGAGCGCTGGGGCCTGACCCTGATCAACGGGCTGGCGCTCTTCGCCTCCACGTGGGCGGCGAACGGCGCGCTGCGCCGGTGGGCGCCGGACGCGGACCGCAGCGTCCTCAACGGCATGCTCAGCGGCGGCGCCGTCAACCGCTCCGCGCTCGCCGTGCACTCGCTGGTCGCGATCGCCGAGCACGTGGCGGACGTGCCGCCGCTGCGGGACGCGCTGCTGGCGGCGGGGGACGACACCGAGCGGCTCTGGGCGCGGCTGAGCGGCGGCGCCTACGGCGACACCGTCGCGGTCCTGCTGCGCGAGCACGTCGAACGCTACGGCGACCGCGCCATCCAGGACAACAAGCTCGAGTCGATGACGCCCCGGCAGGCGCCGTGGACGGTCCTGCCGGCCGTCCGGGCGTACCTGCGCCAGGGCCGCACCGTCGCCGCCAGCGTCGCCACGGGGGAGCGGGTGCGCGCCGAGGCGTGGCAGGAGCTGCGCCGGCACTGCCGCAACCCGGTCAAGCGAACCGTGCTGCGGTTCCTGTTCGACGCCATGCGCACGTTCCTGCGCAACCGGGAGGACACCAGGTTCTGCCGCAGCCAGCTCATCGGCGACCTGCGGGCGCTGCTGCTGCGCCAGGGCGAGCACCTGGTCGCCGCGGGCCGCCTCGACCGGCCCCGCGACGTGCTCGACCTGACCGTCGAGGAGGTCCTCGGCGCGTTCGACGGCACCGTGGCCGGCGCCGACCTGCGCGGGCTGGCCGCGGTCCGGGCGGCGGAGCGGGAGCGGTGGACGGCCGAGGACCGGCAGCTGCCGGCCCGGCTGGAGACCGTCGCGGACCGGCCGCTGACGCTCGCCCTCACCGACGTCGCACCGCCGGCGTCCGATGTGGACGACAGCAACGTGCTGACCGGCCTGGCGTCCAGCGCCGGCACCGTCCGCGGCCGGGCCATGGTCGTGCTCGACCCGTCGGTCACCGCGGAGCAGACCGGCGACCGCATCCTCGTCGCCCGCGAGACCGACCCGGGCTGGCTGTTCCTGATGATGTCGGCGAAGGCGCTCGTCGTCGAGCGCGGCACCCTGCTGTCGCACACCGCCGTCACCGGGCGGCTGCTGGGCATCCCGACCGTCGTCGCCGTCGCCGGCGCCACCACCCGCATCCCCGACGGGGCGCTGCTGGAGGTCGACGGCGCCGCCGGCGTCGTGCGGATCCTGGACGGCACGCCGTGATCGGCCGGTGGGGCCGCTACGTCGCGGCCGCCTACCGCCCGTCGGTGCAGCTGCCGTACACGCTGTCGTGGGCGCTCGGCCTGACCGCCCTGTTCGCCTGCCTGAGCGCGCCGGTGAGCGTGTGGCGCCCCGACCGGGAGCTGGCCGTCACCAGCGTGACGCTGGTCGTCACGATGCTGCTGATCCGGGCGCTGGACGACATCCGCGACGCCGACTACGACCGCCGGGTCAACCCGGGCCGCCCCCTGCCCAGCGGCCTCGTCGCGGAGCGGGACCTGGTGCTGCTCGTCGCCGCCGGCAGCGTGGCCCTGCTCGCGCTGAACGCCGGCCGGGGCGCCGCGCTGGCCGTCCTCGCCGGGCAGATGGCCTACACGACGCTCGTCGTGACGCTCGAACGGCGGGCCGGGTGGCCGCGGCGCGGGCAGCTCGTCCTGCAGCTCGCGGTGAACCTGCCGATCCTGTCGATGCTCAGCCTGTACGTGTACGTGGGCTTCCTGCGCGCCGAAGGCGTGCGGGCCGACGGGTCCGGGCCGGTCGTGATCCTGGCGGTGACCGTCGCGGCGCTGTGCATGGAGCTGGGGCGCAAGGCGACCCGGGCGCCCGGCGACGGCGAACGCAGCTACGTCACCGCCCTCGGCCCCGACGGCACGTCCCTCGCCGCGTTCGGGGCCGCCCTCGCCGCGACCGTCATCGTGCTCGTGGCGCTGCGGCCGTGGCACGGCGACGGGTGGGGCTGGCTGATCCTCGCCCCGCTGCTGCTGCCGGGGCTCGCCGCGGCCCGGTTCGCCGCCGGCGCGACCCGCTGGCCGCTGCTGCCGACGCTGGCCTACGTGCCGGCGATGTACACCAGTTTCCTGCTCGTCGGCTGGCTCACGAAAGGGCACCTCTGATGACGGACTTCTGGGTGCTGCTCGGCCCCGACTTCGCCGGCAAGTCCTCGGCCCTCGCCCGGGTGCGCGACGAGGTCGGCTGGCAGGTCGTGTCGCACGACGACGCGTTCCTCGACGCGCATCCCCTGGTACGGACGCTGCGCGGCTGCTGGGTCGACGAGGCGCTGCGCCACGCCGGCACCCGGTACTCCGCCGAGCTGGTCCTGACGGTGCTGCACGCCGTGATCCTGCACCAGCGCGACGAGCTGCTGCGCCGCGCCGGGACGGCGGGCCCGGTCGTGATGGACTCGTACTACTACAAGGTGCTCGCCGCGTGCACGCTGCTGGGCGTCACGCACGAGCCGACGTTCGCCGCGTGGCGGGCCATGCCGCAGCCGGCCGGCGTGGTCTACCTCGACGTCCCGCCCGAGGTCACCTGGCAGCGGTCCGGGGAGGGCGCGCGGGCCACGGCGTTCGAGCACTACGGCCCGGCCGCCACCCGCGACGGGTTCGTCCGTATGCAGCGCGACCTGCGCGGCGCCATGCTGGCCGAGATCCGCGACCTGCCGGTCACCGTGCTCGACGCGACCGCCGGCCCGGACGCCGTCCTCGCCAAGGTGGCCGCCGCGATCGGGGCGCCGCGATGCTGACCGGCACCCCGCGCGGGGCTGCCCTGGCGGACCTGCTGGCCGATCGGGTCAACTGGGTCACCGGCGGCGCGACGCCGGAGCCCGCCGACACGACCGTGCTGGTGGTGCTGCGCGAGCTCGACCCGGCCGGCCTGGCCGCCGGCGCGGCCCGCTTCGCCGGCGGGCTCGGCACGGCGGAGGCGGACCGGTGGCGGCGCTCCTGGACGCGGGCGGTGTTCCTGTTCGGCGACCCGGTGAACCTGCGCCCCGGCGACGTGCGCCGCAGCGCCGGCGGCGCCGCCTGGCTCGGGCCCTTCACCGGCGCGCACCGGCCGGGGCCGGTCCGGCTGCTGCGGCCCGTCACCGGCCGGCTGCCGAAGCTGCCCGACGGGACCACCGGACGTCCACTGTGGATCGCGACCGCCGGTCTGTCCCTTGTGGACTATCTGGTGCACCTGCACCACACGGTCGCCGAGGCGGTGCTGCTGGACCGGCTCGACCCGGACGAGCCGCTGCGGCTGCTGCACCGCCCCGAGCTGGACCCGGCCGGCCTCGGTGCCGCCGCCTACGCGCGGGTGCTGCCCGGCCCGGGCGGGGCGCTGCGGCCCTACACCTGGCTGAGTGAGACCTCATGACGAGCGGAGGCACCACCGTGGACGTCACCAACTTCACCGACGCCGACCTGGCCCGGCTCGCGCTCTCCACGCGGCTGCGGGACCTCGCCGAGGAGTTCCGGGTCGCCGTCGCCGCGCCGGACCCCGACGTCCCGCAACGGCTGTGGGCGCTGCTCTCCGGTGAGCTGCCGCTGCTGCGCGACGCCATCGTCCACCACGTCCGCGCCGGCGGCGGCTCGTGGGAGGACGTCGCCCGGCTGGAGGGCGTCGACGCCGAGCAGGCCCGCGGGCGCTGGGAGGCGGTGCGGGCGGAGCGGGTCGCGGACCCGGCCGGCGCCGCGGCGGCCCTGGACGACTGGTACATGCGGCACGCGCAGCTGGAGCCGCTCGCCCAGTTCCGCGACCCGTTCAGCCGGCTGCTGAGCCACCACGCGCCGATCCCGCACGAGTGCCTCATCTGCGTGAAGTACAAGGGCGGCACCCTCCCGGCGTACGGCGGCACGACCGCGCCGCCGGGCGGCTACCTGGTCGCCGACGGCATGTTCCGCGTCGGGCACGGCCCCACCGCCTACTGGCCCGCCGGCACGCTGCTCATCGAGTCCTACCGGCACTTCCTGGACTTCGCGGAGATGGACGACGCGGAGGCGGCCGCGATCGGCCCGCTCATCCGCCGGTTCGTCGGACCGCTGAAGGAGGCGACCGGCGCGCCGCGGGTCCACGTGTTCTCCTGCATGGAAGGCGCCGAGCACTTCCACACGTGGCTGGTGCCGCGGGTCGGCGACGTGCCCAGCGGCCGCGGCTTCATCGCCAGCCCCGGCTACTGCACGGTGCCGGAGGCCGAGGCGACGATCGCCCGCCTGCGGGCCGCGCTCGCCGACCGCGGGGACACCCGATGAGCGGGCCGGAGCGCAGCGGAGGGCTGCGAATCAGTATTGCAGGGTGTAGGTCAGGCCGACGCCGGAGCGCAGCGGAGGTGGCGGCATGACCGGGAAGGTGCTGGTGGCGCCGGTGACCGCCAGCCCGACGAAGCCGCTCACCCCGTCGCACCTGAAGCTGCTGCTCTCCGCGGACGTGCTGCACCGGGCGACGTCGGCGTTCACGGACGTCACGCTGCTCTACCACCCCCTCGCGCACGCCGGCAGCCGGCAGGTCGCCGGTTTCTGGGAGTACCTGGACCGCCGGCACCCGGACGTCGCGTTCGACGCGCTCGGCGAGGCCGGGATCGGCGAGCTGTACGTGCAGTTCCAGCGCTCGCCCCGGGCGCCGGCCGCGGCGATCGCGCCGTACGTGCGCCGCGCCGCCGGCGGCTGGGCGCACCCGGCGAGCCTGCGGGTGCTGGAGATCTGGCGGCGGCACTACCGCGACCTCGGCATGACCGACGCCGGCCTGGCCGACCCCCGGCCGCCGGTGCTTCCGGCCGGCGACCTCGTGCGGCTGCTGACGCGGCATCACGTGTGCGTCGACGGCCGGCCGTTCGGCGCGCCGGTGTTCCTCGACGCGACCGCCGCCGGCCTGCCGCTGCGCACCGCCGTCACCGCCGACGGGCACGCCAACTACCTGATGTCGACGCTCGGCGAGCTGGTGCCGCGGCTGCCCGGGCACGACCACGTGGTCCTGTTGCACGACGTGGAGCTGCGCACCGACTACCGCATCATCGCCCACGTGCTGGGCGTGCTCGGGGCGCGGGTGACCCGGCTGGAGTTCCCGCGCGTCCCGATCGGCGGGATCGCCCGGGCGGCCCGGCACGGCGACTGGCGCGGGTACACCCTCGACGACTACGCCGGGCCGCTGCGGGCCGAGCACGGCGCCGCCGCGGTCGCGCTCGGGCTGCGCTGCTACCTCGTGGCCGGGCTGAGCCGGACCACGCCGGACTCGTTCTCGCGGCGGCACCTGCACCGCTGGGTGCGGCGGGCCGGCCGGCTGCTCGACGAGCTCGGCGGCCCGCCACCGGCCGCGGCCGAGGTCGCCGCCGCGGCCCGGCGGCTGGCCGGCCCGGCGCCCTACGCCGACCCGCACCGGTGCCTCACCACCCTGTTCGCCCGCGATCCGGTGAGCCCGGCCGCCGCCGTGCTCGCGGCCGTGGCCGGCGACCCGGTCCTGGTCTGAGGAGAGGAGCTTCGATGTCGACGCCGCTCCGGTACGCCACGACGGTGGACCGCACGTTGCTGCACCGCCGGCACGCCGGCGAGACGTTCCTCGCCGACCTGGTGCCGACCGGCGACGGCGGGTTCGTCGCCGCGGCGCTGCTCCCGCCGGCGCACCCGCACTACGGCGGGCACACCGGCCCGAGCCGCGATCTGGACCCGATGCTGCTGCTGGAGTGCGCCCGGCAGGCCGAGACGTACGCCGCGCACGTGCTGTTCGGCGTCCCCGCCGGCGACCGGTTCGTGCTGCGGGAGTGGTCCGCGCGGTTCCCCGTCGCGGCGCCCGGCGACGACCCGACCGAGCTGGAGCTGACCGCCGGTACCGGCGGCGAGACCCGCATCGGAGGACGGCTCAGCGGCCTGAGCTACGACTTCGGGCTGTGGGCGCGGCACGCGTGGGTCGGGCAGGTCCGGATGGACGTGCGCTACGTGACCGCCGCCGCCTACGCCTCCGTGCGCCGCCGCGCCCGCCCCGGCGGCGACCCCCCGCCGAGCTCCGACGGCCTGCCGCCGACCCCGGGCGTGCCCGTGGACCCGCGGCGGGTCGGCCGGCTGCGGGCCACCGACGCGGTGCTGCTGGACGTCGGCACGGCGGGCGGGCCGGTCACCGCGCGGCTGCGGGTGCCGGTGGAGAACCCGAGCCTGTTCGACCACGCTCAGGACCACGTGCCGGCGATGGTGCTCACCGAGGCGGCCCGCCAGCTCGCCGTCCTCGCCACGCATGCGTGGGGCGGCGCCGGGCCCGACCGCACGAGCCTCGTCGCCCTCGACGCGACCTTCGCCCGGTACGCCGAGCTCGACCTGCCCCTCACGCTGACCGCCGAGCCGGTCGGCGCGGGCCCGGCCGGCTGGACCGTCGACGTGCGCTGCACCCAGTCCGGCGTGGACGTGGCCACGGCCCGCCTGACGGTCGCCGCGCCGCGAGGGTCCCGATGACCGCCGCGGTGCTGGCCGGGGTCGGGGCGTGTCTGCCCTCGACCGTGGTGCCCAACGAGGAGCTCGTCGCGTGGTGGGAGGCGGACGCCGAGTGGATCCGGGCCCGCACCGGCATCGAGCGGCGGCACGTGGTGAGCCCCGGCGAGGCGACCGGCGACCTCGCCGTCGCCGCCGGCCGGCGGGCGCTCGCCAGCGCCGGCCTCGGCGGGGTCGACGCGGTCGTCGTGGCGACCGGCACGCCCGACCAGCTCAGCCCGGCGGTCGCCCCGCAGGTCGCGGTGCGGCTCGGGCTCGGGCCGGTGGCCGCGTTCGACGTCGGGGCGGTGTGCACCGGCTTCCTGTACGCGCTGGGCGCCGCGGCCGGACTCCTCGCCGCCGGCACCGCGCACAGCGCCCTGGTGATCGGGGCCGACGCGTTCACCACGGTGCTCGACCCCGACGACCTCACCACCCGGGCGGTCTTCGGCGACGGCGCGGGCGCGGTCGTGCTGCGCGCCGGCACCGCGGGCGAACCCGGCGCGCTGGCGGGTGTCCGGCTCGGCAGCGACGGCGCACGGCACCGCCTGATCGAGATTCCCGGCGGCGGGTCCCGCCAGCGGGCCACCGGGCAGCCGGTCAAGGAGAGCGACCTGTACTTCCGCATGCAGGGCCGGGCCGTGTTCAGCCAGGCCGTCACGCGGATGGCGGCCACCGCCCGGGACAGCGCCGCCGACGCGGGCTGGGCGCCCGGCGACGTCGACCGCTGGGTGCTGCACCAGGCCAACGCCCGCATCCTCGCCGCCGTCGCCCGCGAGCTGCGGGTGCCGGCCGAGCGGTTCGTCAGCAACATCGCCACCGTCGGCAACACGGTCGCCGCGTCGGTGCCCCTCGCGCTCGCGGACGGCATGGCCGGTGGGCACCTGCGGCCCGGGCACCGGGTGGTCCTGGCTGCGTTCGGCGGCGGCCTCACCTGGGGCTCCGCCGCGACCGTCTGGCCCGACCTGCCCACCCCCCCGCCCCCCGCCGTCCCCGAGACCGCCCCGGTGGAGGGGCCGGACCTGACCGAGCCGCCAGCCGCCGTGCGCCGCCGGTCCGGCGGCGGGACCGACCAGCCGAGAGGACGATGATGCAGGCCATCGAGGCACGGATCGCCGAGATCCTGGTGGAGGACTTCAAGGTCGACGCGGGTGCGCTGCGCCCCGACGCGACCTTCGCCGACCTGAACTTCGACTCGCTCGTGCTCGTCGAGCTGATCCTGGTGCTGGGCAACCAGTTCCGGGTGCCGCTCGACGACGGGGCGCTGCACGACACGATGACCGTCACCGACGCCGCCGGGGTGCTCGCCGCCAGGGGAGCGGTGGCCTGATGCCGCCCGCGACCCGGCCCGGCTTCGGCGCGGCGATCACCGGCCTCGGCCTGGTGACGCCGGCCGGGATCGGCGTCGCCGCCAACCGCGAGCGGGTCTGGTCCGGCGTCTCCTGCGCCGCGCCGGACCCCGGCCTCGCCGGCGGCCCGGTCGACTTCAGCTGCCGGGTCCCGGGCTTCGACCCCGGCGCGCTGCTCGGCGGGTTCACCGCACGGCAGCTGGAGCGCTTCGTGCAGTTCGCGATCGTCGCCGCCCGGCAGGCCCTCGCCGGGGCCGGCCGCGACCCACGCACCTGGGACGGTGCCCGCGTCGGCGTGGTGATCGGCAACTCCCTCGGCGGGATCTCCGCGCTGCTCGCCGCGCAGGCCGCCCTGCTCGACGGCGGGCCGCGGCAGGTCTCGCCGCTGACGGTGCCGATGTACATGGTGAACATGGTCGCCGGGCAGGTCGCGATCGACGTCGGCGCGAAGGGCCCGAGCTGGGTGACCGCGACCGCGTGCGCGTCCGGGGCGACCGCCGTCGGCGCGGCCCGTGAGCTGCTGCGCAGCGGCGACTGCGACGTCGTGCTCGCCGGCGGCACCGAGGCGGCGCTGACCCCGCTCGCCGTCGCCGGGCTCGGCCGGATGGGCGCGCTGTCCGGGCGGTCCGCGGACCCGGCCCGGGCGTCGCGGCCGTTCGACGCCGACCGGGACGGGTTCGTGCCCGCCGAGGGCGCCGCCGTGCTGGTCCTGGAGCGGGAGGAGGACGCCCGCGCCCGCACCGCTCCGATCCACGCCGTCGTCCGCGGGTACGGCGCCAGCACCGACGCCCACCACCCGACCGCGCCCGAGCCCGGCGGCGAGGGCATCGAACGGGCGCTGCGGGCCGCGCTGCGCGACGCCGGTGTCGGCGGGGGCGACGTCGACCACGTCAACGCGCACGGCCCGTCCACCCCGATCGGTGACCTGGTGGAGGGCCGGACGCTGCGCCGGGTCCTCGGCGACCGCCCGCTGGTGACGTCCACGAAGGGGGTCACCGGCCACCCGCTCGCCGCGGCCGGCGCGATCGAGGCCGCCTACACGGCCCTGGCCCTCGCCGATCGCAGCGTGCCGCCGACCGCGAACCTGACCCGCCTCGCCCCCGAGCTCGACCTCGACGTCGTCCACGGCGCGCCGCGCGCCGCCGCGCTCGACGTCGCGGTCAGCACGTCGATGGGCTTCGGCGGCCACAACGCGGCGCTGGTGCTGACCCGGGCTTGAAACACGGGCTGACCGTAACGCCTGACCGACACCTTCTGGAGGGACGATGACCGCACTGCGCACGATCCGGCTGATCGCGATCGACAGCGACGGGGTCCTGCTCAACGACACGTACAGCCCCGTCATCGAACGGTTCGTCACCAAGCACGGCGGCACGTACACCGCCGAGGTCGAACGCGGCGTGTGGGGCTCGCCGCAGCTCGCCGCCGGGCAGAACATGGCCCTGGCGTGCCGGCTGCCGTGGTCGGCGAAGGACACCATCGCCGCGTTCTTCCGCGAGCGCGAGGAGTACCTCAAGGACCACCCGGTCGAGGTGTCGCCCGGCGCCGAGGAGATGCTGGCCGCGCTGCACGCCACCGGCGCCCGGCTCACCTGCTACGGCGGGCGGCACCGCGAGTACACGTTCGACACCCACCTCGGGCACCTCGCGCGCTACTTCGACGCCGAGATCCCCTACGTCGACGTCAACGACGTCCGCCCCGGCGTCAAGGAGATCGTCCGGGACGTCTTCGGCCTGCAGTACCACCAGGCGCTGTTCATCGACGACATCAACCGGGTCGCCGAGGTGTGCAAGGCGCTCGGCGCCGGGTTCGCCGGGGTGCCGGCCAGCCTGCCACACAACTTCCAGCGCGCCGAGATGGAGCGCACCGGCGTGCGGCACACCGTGCAGGACATCCGCCGGATCGACCAGAACCTCGTGCAGAAGATCGACGAGGAGCTGGCGTCCGGCACCCATTGGCAGGGTCTGGACTGACCCGCGACAGCGAACGGAGGTCAGTCATGGCCGAGCGACGGTTCCCGTCCTTCCACGAGATCGCGCCACCGCCCGGCGGTGAGGGCTGGGCGGCGATGTACCCGTACTACCTGGTGCCCGACGCCGAGACCCGCCAGCCCGAGGACGGCCGGCTGTGGTTCGCCGACACGATGCACTGGTCCCGCGGCTGCTACCCGCTGGGCAGCGTCGTGGCCGAGGCCGCGTACCTCGGCGCGGGGCAGAACAGCACCCGCATCTTCGCCCTGCCGTCGTCGCTCGGCCTGGACCTGCGGGTGCAGCACGGCTACGTGTACATCGCCCCCGTCCCGGTCACCGACCCCGACGAGATCGCCCGCCGCGCCGAACACTTCCAGACCCGCGCCGGTTACTACTACCAGCACTGGGACGAGCTGTACGACCGGTGGAAGGCGAAGGTCGGCGCCGTCGTCGACGACATGCGGCAGGTGTCCTTCCCGCCGCTGCCGGAGCTGGAGCCGATGGAGGTCGTCACCGAGGCGCGGGGCCGCTCCACCGGCTGGGACGTCATCGCCGCGTACCGGCGGCTGATCGACGACCTGTTCCTGGTGTGGCAGCACCACTTCGAGTTCCTCAACCTCGGGTACGGCGGCTACATCGCGTTCTTCCAGTTCTGCAAGCAGGCGTTCCCGGAGATCGGCGAGCAGCGGATCGCCCGGATGGTCGCCGGGATCGACGTGCTGGCCTTCCGCCCCGACGACGAGCTGCGCGACCTCGCCGCGCTCGCCGTGGAGCTCGGCGTCGACCGCGGCTTCGACGAGGCGCTCGTCGCCGACGCGCCGCAGAAGGTGTTCGACGCGCTCGGCGGCACCGAGGAGGGGCGGCGCTGGCTGGCCGCCTACGACGCGGCGAAGGACCCCTGGTTCCACTACTTCGCCGAGTACGGCTTCGGTCACGACCAGGACACCTGGATCGGCAACCCGGCGATCCCCCTGGCCGGCATCGCGGGCTACGCCGAGCGGCTGCGCGCCGGGCAGGACATCCGCCGGCCGGTGGCGAGGCTGCGGGCCGAGCGCGACGAGATCGTCGCGGAGCACCGGGCGCTGCTCACCCCCGACGAGGCGGCCCAGTTCGACGAGCTGCTCGCCCTGGCCCGCCGGGTCTTCCCGTACATCGAGGAACATAACATCCACGTCGAGCACTGGGCGCACGCGGTGCTGTGGCGCAAGCTGTGGGAGCTCGGCGACTTCCTCGTCGCCGCCGGCTTCGCCCGCGAACGCGACGACCTGTTCTTCCTCAACCGCTTCGAGCTCGAGGCCGTCCTGCACGACGTCGTGCAGTCGTGGGCGATCGGGGTGCCGCCGCGCGGCGCCGGGCGGTGGGCGGCGGAGGTCGGGCGCCGCCGCGGCATCGTCGCCGCGCTGCGGGCCGCGCCGCCGCAGCCGGCCTACGGGCTGCCGCCGGACGAGGTCACCGACCCGTTCGCCATCATGAACTACGGCATCACCACCGAACGGGTCGAGGCGTGGCTCGGCGGCACCGGCGGCGGCGACGACGCGGCCGTCAGCGGGATCGGCGGGTCGCCCGGCGTCGCGCAGGGCACCGTGCGGCTGCTGCGCGACGAGCGCGAGCTCGGCGACGTGCGCCCCGGCGAGATCCTCGTCTGCCCGATCACCGCGCCGTCGTGGGGTCCCGCACTGTCCACAGTGGCCGGTGTGATCACCGACATCGGCGGGATGATGAGCCACGCCGCGATCGTCTGCCGCGAGTACGGGCTGCCGGCCGTCGTCGGCACCGGCTTCGCCACGGTCCGGCTGCGCACCGGCGACGAGGTCCGCCTCGACGGCACCACCGGCGAGGTCACGGTGCTCCGCGCCGCGGTGCCCGGTCCTGGCGCCGGCTCGGCACCGGCGGCGTGACCGTGTTCACCCGAGCGCTCGACGACCCGGCCTGCGCCGACCCGGCCGAGGCCGGCGGGAAGGCGGCCGGGCTCGCCGGGCTGGCCAGAGCCGGGCTGCCGGTCTCCGCGGGGTTCGTCGTCACCGTGCCGGCGCACCGGGCGTTTGTCGCCGCCCGCGGCACCGTGCCCGCGGCGGTCGCGGACGCCGTGCGCCAGTCGTACGAGCGACTCGGCGGCGGCAAGGACGTCGCCGTCGCCGTGCGCTCCAGCGGCACCACCGAGGACGGCACCACGGCCAGCCTCGCCGGCAGGTTCGACACCTGGCTGGACGTCACCGGCGCCGAGGCGGTCCTCGACCACGTCCGGCGGTGCTGGACCGGCACCGCGCGCTCCCCGGGCACCGGGATGGGGGTCGTGGTGCAGCGGATGGTCCGGGCCCGCGCCGCCGGCGTCATGTTCACCGTCAGTCCCGTCACCGGCGACCGGTCCCGCATCGTGGTGGAGGCCGGCTGGGGGCTCGGCCTCGCCGTCGTCGGCGGTGAGATCACCCCGGACCGGTGGACGGTCGACAAGGTCGGCCTCACCGTCGTCGAACGGGTCGCCGGCGACAAGCGCATCGAATACCGCCGCGGGCATCTCGCCGTCGCGGTCACCGGCGCGCGGCGGGAGCGGCTGTGCCTCAGCGACGACGAGGTCCTCGAGCTGGCCGCGCTCGGCAAGCGCGTCGAACGTGAGGAGGGCCGCGCCCAGGACGTCGAGTTCGCGTTCGGCGACGACGGGCTCGTGCTGCTGCAGCGGCGCCCGGAGACGGTCTGGTCCAACCGTGCCCGCCCACCGCGCTTCGCCGCGGGGCAGGGCGTCACCGCGTGGATCGGCGCGGCGGTCACCGCCGGCCCCACCCAGCAGAGTCCAGGAGGGCTGACATGAACACCAGCGCCGAACCGATCGCCATCATCGGCATGGGCTGCCGGCTGCCCGGCGGCATCGACGCGCCGGAAGCGCTGTGGCGGCTGCTGGACGAGGGCGGCGACGCGATCGGCGCCGTGCCCGACGGGCGGTGGGACGCGTACGCCGCCAGGGGCCCCGCCTACGCGGCCGCCGTCGCCCGGGCCGTGCGCGCCGGCGGCTACCTGAGCGACATCGCCGGCTTCGACGCCGAGTTCTTCGGCATCTCGCCCCGCGAGGCGGAGCTCATGGACCCGCAGCAGCGGGTCACGCTCGAGGTCGCCTGGGAGGCGCTGGAGCACGCGGGCATCGCCCCCGCGAGCCTGGCCGGCACCGACGGCAGCGTCTTCATGGGCGTCTGCTGCGACGACTACGGCCGCCGGCTGCTCGAGGACCTGCCCAACGTCGAGGCCTGGACGGGCATCGGCGCGTCGATGTGCGCCGTCGCCAACCGGGTCTCGTACGCCCTGGACCTGCGCGGCCCGAGCATCACCGTCGACACGGCCTGCTCGGCGTCGCTCGTCGCCGTCCACCAGGCGTGCCAGAGCCTGCGCGCCGGTGAGACGTCCCTCGCCGTCGCCGGCGGGGTCATGCTCGTGGCGAGCCCGAGCTTCGCGCTGATCCTCGAGGCCGCCGGTGCGCTGTCGCCGGACGGGACCTCGAAGGCGTTCGACGCGGCCGCGAACGGCTACGTCCGCAGCGAGGGCTGCGCGGTGCTCGTCCTGAAGCGGCACAGCGACGCGATCCGCGACGGCGACCAGGTCCTCGCGCTCGTGCGGGGCGGCGCCGTCTGCCAGGACGGGCGCACCAACGGCATCATGGCCCCCAGCGAGACCGCCCAGGCGCACCTGATGCGCCAGGCCGCAGGCAACGCCGGCGTGCCGCTGGACTCCATCGGCTACATCGAGGCCCACGGCACCGGCACCGGCGTCGGCGACCCGATCGAGGTCGCCGCGCTCGCCGCGACCGTCGGCGCCGGCCGGTCCGACGGCGAGCCGTGCCTCATCGGCTCCGTGAAGTCGAACCTCGGCCACCTGGAGGCGGCGTCCGGCGTCGTCGGCGTCATGAAGCTCGTCCTCGCGCTCGGCCACGACATGATCCCCGCGACGCTGTCGCGGGCCGGCCTCAACCCGCGCATCCCGTGGGACGGCTCGGGCCTGCGCGTCACCCGGGACCGCACCCCGTGGCCGCGGACGCCCGGCCGCCCGCGCCGCGCCGGGGTGGGCAACTACGGCTACGGCGGCACCCTGGCGCACCTCATCATCGAGGAGGCGCCCACCGCGACCCGTGCGGTCCCCGCGCCGGCCGGCGTGCGGCTCTTCCCGCTGTCCGCGGCGACCGAGGCCGGGCTGCGCGCCACCGCGGACCGCCTCGCCGGCTGGGTGACGGCCGGCGGCGACCCGCTCGACGCCGTCGGCGCGAGCCTCGGCCGGGTCCGCACCGGGCTGCCGGTCCGCGCGGCCGTCGTCGCCGCCGACCGCGACGAGCTCATCGAGCGCCTCGGCGCCGTGGCCGCCGACCGCCCCGCGGACGGTGTCGTCCAGGGCCGCGCGCCGCGCGGCGGCGACACCCCGGTCGTCTGGGTCTTCTCCGGCCACGGCGCGCAGTGGATCGGCATGGGCCGCGAGCTGCTGGCGACCGAGCCGGAGCTGGCGCGCACGTTCGCCGAGGTCGACGCCGTCTACCGCGAGGAGCTCGGGGTGTCGCCCCGCCAGGTGATCGCCGACGGCGACCTGGAGGAGGTGGGCCGGGTGCAGGCGCTCACGTTCCTGATGCAGGTCGGCCTCGCGCGCGTCTGGATGTCGTACGGGCTGCGACCGGCCGCCGTCATCGGCCACTCAGTGGGCGAGATCGCCGCCGCCGTCGTCTCCGGCCGGCTCGACCTGACCGACGCCGCCCGGCTCATCTGCCGCCGCTCCCGGCTGCTGCGCGACGCCGCCGGCAAGGGCGCGATGGCGCTGGTCGGGCTGCCGTTCGCCGAGGCGTCGGCGCGCCTGGCCGGCGCGCCGGACGTCGTGGCCGCGATCTCCGCCTCGCCCTCCTCGACGGTGCTGAGCGGCGACGCGGCCGCCCTCGACCGTTTCCTCGCCGCTTCGGGGCTCACCGCGCGGCGGGTCAACACCGACGTCGCGTTCCACAGCCCGCACATGGACCCGCTCGTGCCGGGCCTGCTCGCGGTCGGGGTCGCCCCGCGGGCCGGCACGGTCCCCGCCTACGGCACGACGCTGTCCGACCCCCGGGCCGACCCGCCGCGCGACGCCGCCTACTGGGCCGCGAACCTGCGCAACCCGGTGCGCTTCGCCGAGGCGGTGCGGGCCGCGACCGACGACGGGCACCGGGTGTTCCTGGAGGTGTCCACGCACCCGGTCGTCGCGCACTCGATCCTGCAGACCGCCGACGGCGCGACCGTCCTGCCGACCCTGCGCCGCGACCAGCCGGAGCGGCCCACGATGCTGGGGACCCTGGGCGCGCTGTACTGCGCCGGCGTGCCGGTCGACTGGTCGCTCGTCTTCCCCGGCGGCGGCCGCGCGGAGCTGCCGCCGATGGCGTGGCAGCACCGCCGCTTCTGGGCCGAGCCGGAGCCCGCCACCGCCGAGCCCGTGCAGCAGCACGACGTCACCGCCCACACCGTCCTCGGCCGGCGGACCGTCGTGCAGGGCACCGACCCCGTGTGGCTGTGGCAGACGCGGCTCGACGAGGGGAGCCGGCCGTACCCGGGCGGCCACCGGGTCCTCGGCACCGAGGTCCTGCCCGCCGCCGTGGTCCTCACGACCCTGCTCGCGGCCGCCGAGACGCCCGCCCTGACCGACGTCACGCTGCGCGTGCCGCTCACCCTGGGCGCCCCGCGCGACGTGCAGGTCGTCCGCCAGGACGGCGCGGTCCGCCTCAGCTCCCGGCTGGCCGGCGGCTCCGACTCCGCCTGGGCCACCCACGCCACCGCCACCACCGGCGACGGGGTCGCGGGGTTCGGGCGGTTGGAGTTGCCGCCGGCCGGGGCGGTGGTCGTGCCGGACGAGCGGGTGATGGACCTGCTGCGCGAGATCGGCGTGGTCGGGATCGGGTTCCCGTGGGTGGTGCGTGAGGTCCGGCGGACCGGTGGGCGGGTGGTGGCCCGCATCGCCGCCGACCCGGACGGGCTCATGCCGGTGCGCACGTGGGCGTCGCTGTTCGACGCGGGGTTGTCGGCGGCGCCGGTCACGTTCCCGGCGCCGGCCCGGCTGCGGATGCCGGGGCGGCTGCGGCACGTCGCGGTCGCCGGGCCGCCGCCGGACGAGGCGCTCGTCGGGGTCGACCTCGTCGCCGTCGAGCCGTCCGGCGACACCGTGGTCGACGTCCGCGTCGCGGGGCTCGACGGGGTGGTCCTCGCCGAGCTGCTCGGGGTCCGGTTCGGCGTGGTGTCGCACGCCGAGGTGCCGGCGGGGGACGCCGGCGCGCCGGAGGTGGCCGGCTGGCCGGAGCTGACCGGGGACGACCTCGCCGAGCAGGTGGAGGCCGCGGTCCGCGAGGTCGTCGCCCACGAGCTGCGCCTCGACCCCGCCGCGATCGACGCCCACCGCCCGCTGTCGGAGCTCGGCGTCGACTCGCTGCTGTCCGAGTCGATCCGGCAGCGGCTGCACCGCCGGGCGCGGTTCGCGCTGCCCAGCTCGCTGCTGTGGGACCGCCCGAGCGTCGCGGCGATCGCCGCCTACCTTGCCGAGCGGGTCACCACCGACCGGGCCGCCGCCGACGTCATCACCGACGTCATCACGGATGACGTCGCCGATCACCGAGTCGCCGGGGGTGTGCGATGACCATGCTTTCCACGACCGTGCCACCGGAAGCCGCGCCAAGAGCCGACGACACGGTGCGGGTGCGGATGATGCGGATGCTGCACGCCTCCCTGGTCACGCAGGCGGTGGCGGTCGCCGCGGAGCTCGGGCTCGCGGACCTGACCGCCGACGGGCCCCGCCGGGTCGAAGAGCTCGCCGGGCACACCGGCACCGACCCGGACGCCCTGCACCGGCTGCTGCGGGCCCTCGCGTCGCAGGGGGTGTTCACCGAGGTGGCGCCCCGCACGTACGCGGGCACGGCGCTCTCCGAGGCGCTCCGCGACGGCGTGGACGGGTCGCTGCGCAACTGGGCCCGGCTGTGGGGCGACACCCAGCGGCACGCCGCGCTCGGCGGGCTCCTGTACAGCGTCCAGACCGGCGCGCCCGCGTTCCCGCACCTGCACGGCGGCGCGGACTGGTGGAGCCGGCTGGCCGACGACCCGGGCCGCGCCGCCGTGTTCGCCGGCGCGATGGGCGACCTGTCGCGGGAGCTGCACGCGGCCACCGTCGAGGCGCACGACCTCAGTGGCGTCCGCTCGCTCGTGGACGTCGGCGGCGGCCGTGGGCACCTGGCCGCCGCGCTGCTGCGCCGCTACCCGGATCTGGAGGTGACCGTCTTCGACCGGCCGGACGTCGTGGTGCACGCCGCCGAGGTGCTCAGCGCCGCCGGGGTCGCGGACCGGGCCAGGCTCGCCGCCGGCGACTTCTTCAAGGAGGTCCCCGGGCACGGCCAGGTGTACCTGATGTCGATGATCCTGCACGACTGGGACGACGCCCAGTCCGCGACGATCCTGCGCAACGTCCGGCGCGCCATGGACCCGGGCGACGTCCTGCTCGTCGTCGACGCGATCCTGCCGGCCGGCGACACCCCGCACGACGGCAAGCTCCGCGACCTCATCATGCTGACCCTGCACCCGGGGCGGGAGCGCACCGAGGCCGAGTTCGCCGCGCTGTTCGCCGGCGCCGGCCTGCGGCTGCGGGAGAGCAGGGCGGTCGCCGCCTCCACCGGCCTGCTCGTGGCGGAGGTGGCGGCATGAGCGGTCCGGAGCGCAGCGGAGGTGACGGCATGAACGGTCTCGTCGACGTGCACTCGCACTTCGTCACACCGGAGTACGTCGACGCGGCCACCCGCGCGGGCCACGTCCACCCAGAAGGCATGCCCCGCTGGGCCACCTGGAGCGTGCCGGAGCACCTCGCGATGATGGACGAGGCCGGCATCGCCCGCGCGGTGCTGTCGGTCTCCTCGCCCGGCACCCACTTCGGCGTCGACGCGGCCGCCCGAGCCCTCGCCCGGTCCCTGAACCGGTTCTCCGCCGGGGTCGTGGAGCGGTTCCCGGACCGCTTCGGCCACTTCGCCGCGCTGCCGATGCCCGACGTGGAGGGTGCGCTCGCCGAGGCGACGTACGCGCTCGACGAGCTCGGCGCCGCCGGCGTGGCCGTGCTGAGCAACGCGCACGGCGTGTACCTCGGCGACCCGCGCTACGCCGAGCTGTACGCGGAGCTCGACCGCCGCGGCGCGATCGTGTTCGTGCACCCGGTGTCGCCGCCGAACTGGGAGCGGGTCTCGGGCGGCCGTCCCCGGCCGATGCTGGAGTTCATCTTCGACTCGGCCCGGGCGGCCGCCGACCTCGTCCTGAGCGGGACCGTGCACCGGCACCGCAACATCCGCTGGGTCTTCTCGCACAGCGGCGGCGCGCTGCCGGTGCTCGCCGAGCGTCTCGAGCTGTTCCGCGGCCTACTGCCGGAGCAGGTGCCGGGCCCGGCCGTCACCGAGCAGCTCGCCGGCCTCTGGTACGACATCGCCGGCACCCCGTTCCCGCACGCCGCGCCGGCGCTGACCCGCGCGTTCGGCGACGACCGGGTCCTGTACGGCAGCGACTACTGCTGGACCCCGGCCGCCGGCGCCATTGCCCAGGCCGGCACCGTCGACCCCACCTGGCGCGCCCTCACCACCCGCAACGCCAACCGCCTGCTCGACGAGCAACACGGCCCGCTCGACGGGCGCGCCGGCGTCGCGAAGCCACGCACGCCGGCGATCGCGATGCTGCCTGGCCTGTGACGCCGGGCCGATGACGCCGGAGCGGCCGCCGCCCCGTACAGCGGCCGCTCCGGCGAAGCGAGCAGCCGGTGCTACCGGTGCCACTTCTGGTTGCTGGCGCCGTTGCAGGTCCAGATGTGCAGCTTCGAACCGTTGGCGGTGGCCACGTTCTGCACGTCGACGCACTTGTTCGACTGTGGGTTCACCAGGTCGCCGGCGGCGGTCAGCGTGAACTTCTGCGCGCCGGTGCCGTTGCAGGTCCACAGCTGCACGACCGTGCCGTCGGCGGTGCCGCCGCCGGAGACGTCCATGCACTTGCCGAGCGCGCGCAGCGAGCCGTCGGCGGCGAAGGTCCACTGCTGGGCGCCGGTGCCGTTGCAGTCCCAGATCTGCAGGCGGTTGCCGTCGGTGGCGTTGGAGCTCGGCACGTCGATGCAGCGGTCGCTGCCGTTGCCGATGATCGCCGAGGTGCCGGACTGGCCGCCGCACGCCGGGGCGGTGTCGAACGTGTCGGTGAAGGTGCTGCCGGCCGCGCGGTAGCTGTTGACCTGGGCGGTCGCCTGGCTGGGTGACAGCACCTGGTTGCGGGCGAAGAGGAACCAGTCGACCTGTTGCACGTAGGTCGAGGTGCCGCCGGTGTGGGTGGCGAGGTCGATGAACCACAGGTTCCAGTTCACGGTCATCGTCTGCCGCGGGTAGAACTTGCCGGAGTGGTCGCCGACGAGGACGCCGTCGATGTGGTACTTGACGTGCCCGCCGGACACCTGGACCACCAGGTCGTGCCAGCCGTCGATGCTACGGCGCTGCTCGGAGTGGGTGTTGTCGGCCAGCCACGGCTCGTTGCGGTACGTGTACCAGCTCGTCTGGTAGTTGATCGGCCCGGCCTCGCCCCAGCCGCCGTTCGGCAGGTACTCGGAGAAGTCGAGCTCGCTGTAGGTCGGGTCGAGGTCGCCGTTGAGCGGGCTGATCGCGAAGAACGTCTCGTTGATGTGGTCGCCGTCGTCGCCGCTCGCCGGAGCGTCGGCGAAGCGGATCCGGCTGGCGTAGGTGCCCTCGAAGTACCGCTTCTGGTTGGAGTACACCTCGGCGTGCCGCGTCCCGGCGCCGGTGCCGTTCGTCGACGCGGTCAGCTGCATGACCTTCTGGCCGCCGGACGTCGGGAACGTGACGTTGCCGGGCGCCCACGTGGCGCCCGGGACGCCGGGACCGCCGGCGTTGCCCCGCGGGGTCCACCCGTGACCGGTGAAGTTCCCGTCGGCGGACGAGCTGTAGTTGAAGTCGTCGAACACGAAGCCGCAGCTGTTCGGGGCCGCATGGGCCGGGCCGGCGGTGGCCGCGGTGACCGCGACGGCGCCGAGCGCGCTCGCGAGGGCCAGCGCGGCGCCCGCGAGCAGCGGGCGGCGCAGGGCACGTTTCGATGGCATGGCGGTGCCTCCTGAACGTCCGGCCGACGGAAATTCTTCTCATCGACCATTGATGTCGATGAAAACTACGACCGTCCATGCGGTCGGGTCAACATCGGCAATCATCATTGGCTCAGGGTGATCGTCCCGGCACGCAGTGATGTCGGCATGGCGACACTCCGTATCGGATCCGCTACCCGGCACGTCTCCATCGCCGCGAACCCACCGAGCGCGAAGGAGCAGCGATGCAACCCGAATACCGGCTGGCCCCGGGCAACCTCGTCGACCTGTACGCCGACGCCACGCACACGGGCAGGCCGAACAAGCGGATCGGCACCGGCGAGGTGCACGTGGTCCTCGATGGCGGGGCGAAGTACAAGGTCCGCGTGCTGACCAGCACCACCGTCGGGCTCACGGCCGGCCAGCTCACCGAGATCGACGCCGCCCTCGTCCACCAGCAGGCGCTGCGGGCCGAGTCCGGCACCGGCCTGTCCGGCAAGGATCCCCGCGCGCTGCTCGGCGACCCGCGGGTCACCCAGTACCTGGGGGCGCACGACCGCGGCGCGCTCGCCCAGACCGACAAGGACGGGGCCGACCGGCACGCGTCGGTCGCGGGGAAGATGGCGGTCACCAGCGACGTGCTGGGCGAGATCGTGGGCAACCTCAAGCGCGCCGAGCCGGCGCTGCGCCCGGACCTGGGCGAGGTCGGCACCGTCAGCTGGATGATCATCGCCGGCAACCCGTACGCGGGCGTCACCGGCAGCGGCGGCGCCCCCAAGGACCAGGCGCTGACCGTCCGGGTGTTCCCCGACGGGCCGCTGTCGTCGCTGCCCGTCATCACCACAGCCGAGCTGGATCGCCGGTTCGAGCTGGCCATGCGCGACCGGCTGGGCCGCATCGACGAGATCGCCGAGCAGTTCCTGGCCGACGGGAAGATCGCCGCGAAGGGCGTGGGCTACGCGGCCGCCCTGCGCGGCTCACTGGCGACCTACGCCGCCACGCTCCAGTCGCTGCTCGGCGCGCGGCCGTCGCCCGGCACGGCCACGCAGGCCGAGCTCGCGGGCGACAACACCACCATCGGCCTGTCGCTGCGCCAGCACCTCAGGGCCACGAGGGCGCACGACATCACGTACTTCGAGAAGTACCTGTTCCACCCGGGAGCGACCGAGAAGCAGATGTGGGCCACGGTCGGCCGGCACGTCGAGACGCTGCCCGCGCAGGCCGCGGTGGTGGACCTGGTCGGCAGCCGGTTCTCGCGGCAGGGCGACGGCAAGTTCCTGCTCGTGGCCACCCGCCGCTACGCACACCTGATCACGCCGAAGGTCACCCAGACCACCTGAAGGGACCGGGTCAGACCCGGCGGGTGCAGGTCAGCACGATCGCGGTCGTCGTCGGCACGCGCGCGCCGGCGGCGGCCGACTGCCGGGTCACCGTCCAGTTCTGCGGCAGCACGACGCTCGTCTCGCCGGTGTCCTGCGAGCCGAACCGCACGTCGCCGAAGCCGAGCCGCTCCAGCTCGATCCGGGCGGCCGCCGCGTTCTTGCCGACCAGGTCCGGCATCGCGACCGTCGCCGCCGCGGTGGTGGCGACCGGTGTGCCCGGTGTGCCCGGTGTGCTCGGTGCCGGGGCGGTGGCGGCGGCGCTCGTGCCGGGCGTGGGGGAGCCCGAATCGGCGTTCGCCGCCGGTGTACTGGCGGCCGTCGCCGGACCTGACGTCGCCGGGCCTGCGGCCGGTCGGGTGCCGCCGTCGTCACGCCCGGCGATCACCACTCCCGCGACGACGGCCGCCGCGGCGGCGACGGCGGCGGCGCCGACGATGATCCCGCGCTTGGCCGGCGGCGGCCCTGCTGGAGAGTTCACGGCCGGATTCTGCCTCCGCGCCCGCGTCACGGCAACGTGAGCGGGAGGTCCCTTACGGTCGGGGTCGCGCAGGTCGGTGTCGAACAGCAGCGGCGCCCCGGCCACCACCGCCACCGTGTGCGTGGTGCCGAAGCCGATCCCGGGCGCCGCTGCACCCACTGGGATCACGGCCCGCGATGCTCATCGATGTCTGCAACGCCGGGTTTACCACCGGCGCCGGCGGGGGACGCTGTGCCGGCATGGGTGAGATCAAGGTCGGCACCGCCTCGTGGACGCACCGGTCGCTGCTCGAGTCGGGCTGGTACCCGCCCGGCGCCAGCACCCCGGAGCGCCGCCTCGCCCACTACGCCACCCGGTTCCCGATCGTGGAGGTCGACGCGACCTACTACGCGCTGCCCGCCGAGCGCACCGCCGCCCTCTGGGCCGGGCGCACGCCCGCCGGGTTCACCTTCAACGTCAAGGCGTTCGGCCTCCTGACCGGCCACCCGACCCGGGTCGCCGCGCTGCCGAAGGACCTGCGCCCCGCCGCCGGCCGGCCGCGCGTGTACCCGGACGACCTGCCGCCCGGCACGTACGAGGAGGTCTGGACCCGGTTCCTCGCCGCGCTCGACCCTCTCGCCCGCGCCGGCAAGCTCGGCGCCGTGCTCTTCCAGTTCCCGCCGTGGTTCACCGCCCGCGCCGCGAGCCGCCGCACGATCCTCGACGTCGCCGCCCGGTGCCACCCGCTGCGCGTCGCCGTGGAGTTCCGGCACGCGTCCTGGTTCGCCGGCGACGAGCGGGAGGCGACGCTGCGGTTCCTGCGCGAGCACGACCTGCCCTACGTCGTCGTCGACATGCCGCAGGGGCACCGCTCGTCCGTCCCCCCGGTCGTCGAGGCCACCTCGGACCTCGCCGTCGTCCGCTTCCACGGCCACAGCCCCAACTGGGCCAGCGGCGACGTCGACGAGAAGTTCGCCCACTTCTACACCGGTGCCGAGCTGTCGGCGTGGGCCACGCACCTGCGCGCCCTCGCCGGCCGTACCGGCGAGACCCACGCCCTCTTCAACAACTGCTGCGCCGACAACGCGCAGCGCAACGCCGCCCACCTCATCGAGCTCCTGGACGACTGCGAGCGCTGAGGTGCGACCATCGATCGATGGGGACCACGCTCGGCGAGCTGACGGTCGTCCGGCACGGGCAGAGCGCGGCGAACGCGGCGTTCGCGGTGGCGGAGGCCGAGGGGCGCCTGGACAGCGGCGTCACCGGGCCGGACGCCGCCGTCGCGCTGACGGGACCCGGGCGGGCGCAGGCGGCGGCGCTCGGGCGGTGGCTGGCCGCGCAGCCGCCCGACCGGCGGCCGGAGGCGGTCGTGTGCTCGCCGTTCCTGCGCGCCGTGCAGACGTGGCGGCTGGCGCGGACCGAGGCCGCCGCGCACGGCGTCGCGCTGCCGGACGCCACCCTCGACGACCGGCTCGTCGACCGGCGGATGGGCGAGCTTGAGCTGCTCACCACCGCCGCGGTCCGCGCCCGGTTCCCGGCGGAGGCGGCCCGCCGCGCGGCGGCGGGCGAGTTCGGCTACCGGCCGCCCGGCGGGGAGTCGTTCCACGACATCGCGGCCCGCGTGCGTGCGGCCCTCGACGACCTGGAGCGCGACCACCCCGGCCGGCGGGTCTGGATCGTCGCGCACGACGCGGTCGTCCTCACCCTGCGCCACCTGCTGGAGCCGCTCACCGTCGAGGAGGTCACCGCCGTCATGGCCGCGGGCCCGGTCCTCAACGCGTCCGTCACCCGGTTCGACGGTGACGGATTGCTCACGTACAACGCCGTCGACCACCTCAGGTAGCTTGTTAGGAGGTCCGGCGGGGGTGCGACGGGGAGGTGGACCATGACGGACGACTATGCGCGGCGTATCGACGAGGCGCAGCGGCAGCTCGCCGAGCTGCGGGCCACCGCCGGCAAGGGGCCAGGTCCGGAGCCCGGGGGTGCGGAAGGCACCGGGCGCGCCGGTGACGGGGCCGTCGAGGCGGTCGCCGACCACGGCCGGCTGCGGTCGGTCACCCTCGCCCCGCAGGTCATGCGGCTCACCGGCGAGGACCTCGGCGAGCTGCTCACCGACGCGGTCAACCAGGCGCTGCGCCGGTCGAGGGCGCGGCTGCTCGGCGCCGCCGGCGACGACGCCCCGCCGCCCCTGGCCACCCTGGAGACGAGCGTCGAGCAGGTGCGCGACCAGGGTGAGCGCGCGATGTACGAGATCCAGGCCGCGCTCAACCGGGCGATCGGCAGGGTCGGCGACCGGACGGGACTCGGCGGCGACACCGGCGGGCAGGGGCTGGAGCAGCTGCTCGCCTCGCTCACCAGTACATTGCGCGTCGCACAGCACAAAGCGCCGGACCAGGACCAGGAGCCGGAACACACCGGCGCGGACGACGAGGGCCACGTGTCCGCGCGGGTCGACGCCGGTGGCACGGTCACCGGGTTCGCGTTCGGGCCGCGGGCCATGCGGCTGCCCTCGATCGACCTCGCCGCGCACGCCGTGACCGCCGTCAACGCCGCGCTCGCCACCGCCGGCACCGCCGCGGCCGAGCGGTCCGCCGCCGACCTGGCCGACCTGCGCCGCCGGGTGGGGGAGCTGCGCGAGGCGAGCGTGACCCAGATGACCCAGCTGACCGCGTCGCTGACCGGGATCATGTCGAGGATCAGGGAGCCGTGAGCCGATGCCGTCCGACCACGTCGAGATCGACCCCGAGGGCATCATGCGCTCCGGCGACGGGATCATGTCCGCCGCCGGCGTGATCAACCGGGAGATCACCGCGTTCCAGGGTGAGCTCGCGGCGTACGGCGAGCCGTGGGGCGCCGACGACATCGGTTCGCTCATCGGGATGGTGTATGGCGTGATCTCCGACCTCGCGTTCGAGACCTACGCGGGCAACACGGAGGAGATCCAGCAGATCGGCGCGACCGCCCGCCAGATGGGGCAGAACTACGTCGACAACGAGGCCGGCAACAAGGCCGACCTCAACGCCTACAAGCAGATGCTGGGCGGCTGAGCATGGGCCTGCAACTCCCCGGTGAGCTGATCTCGCTGCTCGGCATGCTCGGGTATTCGTGGCCCGAGGCCGACGAGACGAAGCTGTTCGAGATGGGCGGCGCATGGATGGCGTTCCCGGACCGGATCACCAGCGGGCTCGCCGACGCCGACGCCTCGGCTGCCCGGATCTGGACCGACAACAAGGACTCGGCCGTCGAGGCGTTCCAGGCGACGTGGCAGCAGGGCGACTCCGCCCGCACCAACCTGGAGGACGGCGCGACCGCCGCCCACCTCATCGGCGCCGGCCTGATGATCTGCGCGGGCATCGTGCTCGCCCTGAAGATCAACGTGATCGTGCAGCTGATCCTGCTCGCGATCGAGATCGCGCAGGCCATCGCCACCGCGATCGCCACCTTCGGCGCGTCGCTGCTGGAGATCCCGATCTTCAAGATGATCACGCAGTTCGTCATCGACCAGCTGATCGACCTCGCGCTGAACGCGGTGCTGGGTGGTTAAGGATCTTCGTGAGGTAGGCGGATAGCGGCGGCCGGAGGGATGCTGGTAGGCGGGGGGTGGCTGACATGAACACTCTTCGTCTGGCACAT